>CBIHNM010000016.1:0-27721 GCA_966211265.1 uncultured Pseudonocardia sp. | reverse complement strand
GGTCCCGCCGGACTCCTGGTACGGGACGTTGCTCAAGGGCGTCCTGAACTTCTCCCCGCAGACCACCGTGTTCGAGGCCCTCGTCTGGGTCCTCTACGTGGCGGTGGTGCTGACCCTGTTCCTGCGTCCGACCCGGACGCCGGCCACTCCCCGCAATGCCCCGACCGCGGCGTGACCGCGCCGTCCCCGAGGAGAACCATGTCCCGTCGTATCCCTATCGTCATGCTGGGCGCCGGAGCCGCTGCCGCCGTGCTGGCCGGCTGCACCTCCACCGCCCCGACCGACAAGGCCGGGGCCGGTGGATCGATCACCGTCGACGCCACCGACACCGGGTGCGAGGTCTCCGCGACCAGCGCGCCGGCCGGGAAGATCTCCTTCGACATCACCAACGGCGGCAGCAAGGTCACCGAGTTCTACCTGTACGGGCCCGGTGACCGGATCATGGGCGAGGTCGAGAACATCGGCGCGGGGCTGTCCCGCAACCTGATCGTCGAGGTCCCCGACGGGGGCACCTACACCACCGCGTGCAAGCCCGGCATGGTCGGCGAGGGCATCCGGGCCCCGTTCACCGTCACCGGCAGCGCCCCGCGCCAGACCGACAAGAACACCGAGCTCGCCGAGGCCACCGCGAGCTACAAGCGCTACGTCGACTCCCAGGTCGGCGCGCTGGTGCCCAGGACCCAGGAGTTCGTGGACGCGGTCAAGGCCAAGGACGTGGCGAAGGCCAAGGCCCTGTTCCCGATCTCGCGCACCTACTGGGAGCGGATCGAGCCGGTCGCCGAGTCCTTCGGCGACATCGACCCGAAGATCGACGGCCGGGAGGACGACGAGCGCGATCCGGGCGTCGCCTTCACCGGGTACCACCGCCTGGAGAAGGACCTGTGGGTGACCGGGCTGCGGCCCGACTCGGGCGCGATCGCCGACCGGCTGCAGGCCGACATCACCGAGCTGGCGGGCCTGACCAAGACCGTCGAGCTGACCCCGGTGCAGCTGGCCAACGGGGCCAAGGAACTCCTCGACGAGGTCGCCACCGGCAAGATCACCGGCGAGGAGGACCGCTACTCCCACACCGACCTCTACGACTTCAAGGCCAACGTCGAGGGCTCGCAGGCCGCCGTCTCCGCGCTGCGCCCGGTGATCGACGAGAAGAACAGGGCGCTGGGCACGACGCTGGACGCGCGCTTCGCCGCCGTCGACAAGCTGCTGGACAACTACCGTCAGGGTGACGGCTTCCGGCTCTACACCTCGCTCGGCGAGCAGGACAAGAAGAAGCTGGCCGCCGCCGTGGACGCGCTGGCCGAGCCGGTCAGCCAGGTCGCGGGAGCTGTCACGGCATGAGCACGACCGACCCGGAGACCCCCGAGCCGACGCCGGCCGGGGACGACACCCGGCCCGCCGGCGAGGACGGGGCCTCCGGGGTCTCCCGGCGGCGGCTGTTCGGGCTGGCCGGCGCCGGGGTGGCGCTGGCCGGGGCGGGCGCGGCGGCCGGGTACGGCGCCGCCGAGGCCTCGGCGGCCCCGGCCACCGGGGTCGTCGGGTTCCGCGACACCCACCAGGCCGGGATCGTCACCCCGGCCCAGGACCGGCTGCACTTCGTCGCGCTCGACCTGACCACCACCGACCGGGCGGCGGTCCAGGCGCTGTTCCGCCGCTGGACCGACGCCGCGGAGCGGATGACCTCCGGCGCCGAGGTGACCGCGAACGGCGCGGTCGGGCTCAACCCGCAGGCCCCGCCGACCGACACCGGCGAGGCGCTGGGGCTGCCCGCGGCGTCGCTGACGCTGACGTTCGGGGTCGGCGCCTCGCTGCTGCGCAAGCTGGGGATGGCCGACAAGCGCCCGCCGGGGCTGATCGACCTGCCCCGGTTCACCGGCGACCAGCTCGACCCGGCCCGCTCCGGCGGGGACCTGTGCATCCAGGCCTGCGCCGACGACCCCCAGGTCGCCGTGCACGCGATCCGCAACCTGGTCCGGATGGGCTTCGGCACCACCGTGGTGCGGTGGTCGCAGCTCGGGTTCGGACGCACGTCCTCGACCTCCACCGGGCAGACCACCCCGCGCAACCTGTTCGGCTTCAAGGACGGAACGAACAACCTCAAGGCCGAGGACCCCGCGCAGCTCGACGAGCACGTCTGGGTACCGCCCGGGCCCGCCGACGCGGGCTGGATGGCCGGCGGCACCTACCTGGTCGCGCGGCGGATCCGGATGCACATCGAGATCTGGGACCGCACGTCGCTGAGCGAGCAGGAGTCGATCATCGGCCGGGACAAGGGCGAGGGCGCCCCGCTGACCGGGGAGGCCGAGTTCGACCCGGCCGACCTGACGGCCCGGGGCCCCGACGGCGACCCGGTGATCGCGGAGGAGGCGCACATCCGGCTGGCCTCGGCGCAGTCGCTGCGCGGGGTGAAGATGCTGCGGCGCGGCTACAACTTCGTGGACGGCTCGGACGGGGCCGGGCACCTCGACGCCGGCCTGTTCTTCATCGCGTTCGTGCGCGACCCGGGCGCGCAGTTCGTGCCCATGCCGCGGGCGCTGTCGCGCGAGGACGTGATGATGGAGTACATCGAGCACAGCGGTTCGGCCGTGTTCGCCTGCCCGCCGGGTCTCGCCGAGCCGGGCAGCTACTGGGGGCAGGCCCTGTTCACCTGACCCCCGCGCGGGGTCAGCTCGGCACCGGCCGGTCGCCGGAGGCGTAGCCGTCGGCGGCCGTCCACACCTCGCGGGCGTAGTCCTCGGAGGCGTTGTAGGCGAGCACCCCGCTCCACCAGCCCGAGCCGCTCGTGGTGTCCCGGCCCCCGGCGCAGAGGTAGCCGGCCGCGCCGAGGGCGGCGTCGTCGATCTGCTGCGGGTCGCGCTCGCCGTCGCCGTTGCCGTCGGCGCCGTGGATGGCCCACGTCGAGGGCAGGAACTGCATCGGCCCGACGGCCCGGTCACCGCCGGTGTCGCCGTCGATCCGGCCGCCGTCGGTGTCGCCGATCGCGGCGGTGCCCCCGGACCCGTCCAGGGAGACCCCGATGATCGGCGGGTAGACCCGGCCCGCCGCGTCCAGGTCGGCGCCGCGGTGGGTGGCGTGCCCGGACTCGACGCGGCCGATCCCGGCGAGGGTCACCCAGCTCAGGTTGCAGTCCGGGGTGCGACGCCGCTGGACGATCTCGGCGTTGGCGTAGGCCTGCAACACCCGCTGCGGGATGCCGGCGCGGGCGGCGTTGCTGCGCGCCCACGCGACGACGTCGGTGCCCGCGGGCAGCGGCGCCACCCGCGGCAGCGGGGTGCCCCGGCTCGCATCCCCCGCGATGCCCGTGCCGCTGGTCGGCGGCGGCGACGACCGCCGGGCCGGTCCGCCGGTGGCGACCGCCGCGACGATCATCAGCAGCACGATCCCGCCGATGCACAGCAGGAGTGTCTGGTTCCGCACGGGGCGATCCTACTGGCCGGTAACCACCCGTTCGTGTGAGGGTCGGCTCACCCTCGGGCGGGCCAGTAGGTCCGCCAGTCCGCCGCGTCGAGCCCGTGCGGGTCACGGCCGTCGGCGGCCGCGGCCCGCTCGGCGGCGCGCACATCGGCCTCGAACCGGCGGGCGACCGTGCGCAGCGCGGCCTCCGGGTCACCGCCCTCGATCTGGGTGCGGGCGGCCAGCCGGAACAACCGGGTGCCCGGGTCGTCACCGCCGTCGTCGGGCAGCAGGTCGGCGGGCAGCCCGGCGCGGGCCGTGCGGGAGGCGAGCTTGGCCGCCAGCGCGACCGCCGGCTGCCCCGTCGCGACACCGTCCACGCTGGACTCACGCTTCTTCTCGGCGCGCTTGAGCTCGTCCCAGCGCAGGTCCTGCTCGTCGGCGGACGCGACGCGCTCGCGGGTGGGGGTGAACACGTGCGGGTGCCGCCCGACGAGCTTGTCGACCAGACCGGCCGCGACGTCGTCGACGTCGAAGGGATCCTCGGCGGACTCCGCGGCGACCCGGGCGTGGAACAGCACCTGGAGCAGGACGTCGCCGAGCTCCTCGCGCATCTCGGTGCGGTCGCCGTCCTCGACCGCCTGGTAGAGCTCGTAGCACTCCTCGACGAGGTAGCGCAGCAGCGACGTGTGGGTCTGCTCGGCGTCCCACGGGCAGCCGCCGGGCGAGCGCAGCCGGTCCATCACCGCGACCGCCTCGAGCAGGGCGGTCCCGGGCGGCGCCGGGACCACCGGCCCGGCCCCGGGGGAGGTGGTCAGCACGACGTCGGTGTCGGACAGCGTCGCCGGGTCGGTGCCGTCCCACGGCTGCGCGCCGGCCGCACGGGCCAGCTCGGCCGGGACGTCGGGGGCGGCCAGCACCCGCTGCGCGCGGCGCAGCGCGGGCAGCGCCGCGGCCGGGAGCACCGCGGCGTGCCGCGGGCAGTGCACGAGGGTCGCGGGCACGCGTCAGCCCGCAGAGGAGGCCGGGAAGACCTGCCCGGCCGTGCTCGCGTCCGGCGCGACGGTCAGCATCACCGGGTCCCACACGCCGTAGCGCGGGTTCACCGTGACCCCGGCGCGTGCGGCCGTCGGCGCGAGCAGCCGGATCCCGGCCTCGGCGAGGGTCTGCGGGTCGATCCGGCCGGCCGCGGACGGCCCGGCGGGCGGCGCGTCGGTACGCCGCTCGGTCACCCGGACCACCACCCAGCCCTGCTCGGGGGAGAGCTGGAACAGTGCGGTGTCCCCGGCCGGGATCCCGATCAGCGGGGTGGCCGCGGCCTGCGGGGTGCTCGAGGGCCGGATCTGCAGCCCGCGCTGCGCGGTGCTCGCCCCGGCCAGCGCGCGCTCGGCCTGCGGCCCCCCGGCGGCCAGGGCCCGGGCGATCCGCTCGGCCTCCTCCCGGGTCTGGGCGATCGCGATGTCGGCGGTGACGGCGAGCCGGTCGACCTGGCCGGCGGCGAGCCGGCCGGCGATGATCTGGTCCCGGACGTTCTCCCGGATCCCGCCGGGTTCGAGCGTGGACCGGGACAGCGCCTCCGCGCCGCCGGCGGCGGCCACCGCGGCGTCCACCTCGTCGTCCCGCACCACGATCTTCTGCTCGGCGGCGGCGCGGGCCAGCAGGTCGTGCAGCACCATCTGGCTGACCACGGCACGGCCGACGTCGGCCTCGCCGTAGCCGCGGGACTTGAGGCTCGCCAGCAGCTCGGGGCGGCCCAGTGCCGCGGTGATCCGCGGCTGGACCTCGGCGAGCGAGAGGGTGTCGGAGCCGATCACGGCCGCGGCGTCCACCCGGCTGGGGCCGGTCCCGCACCCGCCGACCAGGGCCCCGACGATCACCGTGGCCGCGATGAACTTCCCCGTCCGTGTGCGCACGACGGTCACCTTCTCACGCGGGTGTGGCGGCGATCTCCACCGGCTGCCCGGGCCGCCCGGGCCGGCCGCGATCGGCTACCGGCGGGGTGGGAGGTCGGGCCGGCGCCGGGACGGGCGGGTGGACACCTGCGGGGGCCGGGCCGGCGGGTCCTGCTCCAGGCGCGCCAGGGCCAGCTCGATCGCACGGTCGAGCTGCGGGTCCCGGCCGGCGGCCCAGTCCTGCGGTGAGATCACGACCTCCTCGTCCGGGTCGACGCCGTGGTTCTCCATGCCCCAGCCGGAGTCGTCGAACCAGGTGGCGTAGCGGGGCTGGGTCACCCGCGTGCCGTCGACGAGGGTGTACCGGCCGTCGATCCCGATCACCCCGCCCCAGGTGCGGACGCCGACGACCGGCCCGATCCCCAGACGCTTGATCGCGGCGGTGACGATGTCACCGTCGGAGCCGGACAGCTCGTCGGCCAGCGCGACGACCGGACCCCGGGGCGCGTCCTCGGGGTAGGTGCTGGGCGCGCGGTGGCGCGGAAGGTCCCAGCCGATCACGGTGCGGGCGAGCTTCTCCACCACCAGCTGCGAGGTGTGCCCGCCACGGTTGCCCCGCACGTCGAGGATCAGCCCGTCGCGGGCGGTCTCGCGGGCCAGGTCGCGGTGCAGCTGCGCCCAACCGGGCGCCATCATGTCCGGCACGTGCAGGTAGCCCAGCCGGCCCCCGGAACGCTCGGCCACCTCGGCCCGCAGCGCCGCGACCCGGTCCTGGTAGCGCAGCTCCTCCTCGGAGCGCAGCGGCCGGACCACGATCCGGCGCACCTCGCCCGCGTCGTCGCGGTCCGGGCCGGACCGGACGGTCAGCTCGACCAGCCGCCCGGCACGGGAGAGCAGCAGCGGCGCCGGCCCCCACGACGGGTCGACCGGCTCCCCGCCGACCTAGTGGATCACGTCCCCGGCCCGGACGTCGACTCCGGGCCCGGACAGCGGGCTGCGCGCGGCCGGGGCGGAGGACTCCGGGGGCAGTACCCGGCGCACCCGCCACCCGGCGCCCGGCGCGTCGGCCCCGCCGGGGGCGCCGACGGGTTCGAGGTCGGCGCCGAGCAGGCCCGGGCGGCCGGTGGCGTCCCCGGCCGGACGGGTCGGGATCACGTAGGCGTGCGAGGTGCCGAGCTCGCCGTGCAGCTCCCAGAGCAGGTCCACCAGGTCGTCGTGGCTGCCCAGCTGCTCGACCAGCGGCCGGTAGCGGGCCACCTCGGCGTCCCAGTCGACACCGGCCATGTCCTCGACCCAGAAGTGGTCGCGCATCAGGCGCGCGGCCTCGTCGAACATCTGACGCCACTCCGCGGCGGGGTCGACGGTGACGACCAGCCGCCCGGTGTCGATGTCGAACTCGTCCGAGCTGCCGTTGTCGTCCTCCGACGGCGCGGCGGCGGAGGACCGGTCGGTGCGCAGCACGCGCAGCTTCGCCCGGTCCCGGACCACGACCCGGGTGCCGTCACCGCTGACCGCGAACGGCCCGCCCGGGTCGGCGATCGTGGTCAGCGTGCGCTTGGCCAGGTCGTAGCGCTCCAGCCACGGCCGCTCGTGCTCGGCGTCGTCGTCGGCGCGGCTGTCACCGAGCACGCCCGAGGCCGGGTGGTGCAACCAGAGCAGGCAGCCCTTGCCTGCGGTCATCCCGTAGTAGTGCCCGGCCTCCACCGGGATGCCGACGACGCGCTCGGCCAGCCCCTCGACGTCGACGACCACCTCCGGCGGCGCCGCCGCGTCCTTCTTCGCCGGCGTCTCCTCGGCCGGGACGTCGGCGTCGGCGCCGGCCGCGTCCCCGTCGCGGGTGCCGCCGCGGCGCGACGGCGCGGGCGGGTCGGTGGGCCCCTCCTCCCCCGCCGTCACCGGGCGGCCGTCCGGGCTCGCCCCGAACGGCGAGGGCGTGCGCGCTCCCAGCGGGACCAGGAACGGCTTCCACCCGGTCTGGAACGCGAGGTCGAACGCGTGGTGGTCGTAGCTGGGGTCGAACACCCGCCGGGACAGGAACGCCAGGTACCTGCCGTCGGAGGTGAACACCGGGTCGCTGTCGTGGAAGCGGGCCGGGGTGACCTCGACCAGCTCGCCGTCGGCCACCCGGGCCAGCACGATCCGGGACAGGCCCGGCTCGGGCGGGTCGCAGAACGCCAGCCACCGGCTGTCCGGGGACCAGCTCAGGTCGGCCACCTCCCCGGCGCCGCCCCGGGCCAGCTCGCGCAGCGTCCCCGCCGCGGGCTCCCCGCCCTCCGCGGCACCGGCCCCGAGGTCGAGCACCAGCAGGCGGCCGTCGTGCGTCGAGAGCGCCACCGCCGACCCGTCCGGTGCGGGCTCGAGCTCGAGCACCCGGCCGATCTCGCCGGCCCCGTGGCGGCGTGGCGCGGCGGCGCCCTCGGCACGGCCGTCGAGCGGGGCGACACACACCGCGTCGGCGCCCTCGGCGTCGTCGACCCACACGGCGCGGTCCTCGCCCAGCGGCCGCGCCATCCGGGCCCGGACGCCCGGCTCGGCGAGCAGCGTGCGGGCCGGGCCGTCGCGGTGGGTGAGCCGGTGCACCGTGCCGCGCACGGTGACGATGCTGGTGCGCCCCGCCCGGTCCGGGTGCACGCCGCCGAGATCGCGGGAGATGGTGGCCCGGAACGGTTCGCGTGCCGTGCGCGGCCCTCCGAGGGTGACCTCCAGGGGCCTCGGCGCGGCACCGGCGTCGAGCGAGTCGAGCAACCACAGCGACCCGGCCGACTCGTAGACCACCCGCCGGCCGTCGGTCGAGGCGTGCCGGGCGTAGAAGGCCGGGGCGCCGTCGCCGCCGTGGTCGCTGTGCCGGCGCAGGTCGCCGCCGTCGAGGGCGAGCGAGTAGACGTTGCCCCAGCCCTCGTGGTCGGACAGGAACGCCAGACGCGTCCCGGCCTCCGAAGCCACGAGCATCGGGCACTCGAACTGGCCGTCGAGCTCGGCCCCGACCCGGCCGAACCGCCCGGAGCCGTCCGGGTCGAGCCAGATCCGGCCCGCGGTGCCACCGCGGTAGCGCTTCCACCACGCCGCCTCCCGGGCACCGTGGGACAGGACCGCGACGGCGCCGGTGCCCGCGTCGAACGCGAGCGCGGCCAGCGGCCCGTACGGCAGCAGGCGCGGGGCACCGCCCGAGGCCGGGAGGGCGTGCGCCCAGCGCCGGCCGGTCGCGTCCCGGCTGCTGGTCAGCGCCACCACCTCGCCCTCGGGCGTCCAGCCGGCACAGGCGCCCGCCGGGTCGCCCCAGTAGGTCAGGCGGGTGACCGGGCCACCGCCGACGTCGGCGACGTAGGTCTCGCGGGCACCGTCGCGCCGCGACCCCCACGCCACCCGGGTGCCGTCCGGGGAGATCCGCGGCGTCGACACCGGGACCGAGTCCGCGGTGAGCCGGTAGGCGCGGCCGCCACCGAGCGGTGCCGTCCACACGTCGTCCTCGGCCGTGAGGACCAGGGTGTCGCCGTGCAGGTGCGGGAAGCGCAGGTGGGCCATGGAGAGAAGCTATCCCCGACCACCGACACCGCGCGCCGGAGGATCGACCTCCCCCGCCCGGAGGTCAGGCCGGGGACGCGGCGGGGGCCGGGACCAGCTGCCCGAGCAGCTCGGCACACCAGTCCAGCAGGGCCGTGTCGCGCACCGCAGCGCCGCCGATCCGGCCGCCCTGCACCGGCTTGGGCACCGTGACCAGCCCCGATGCCGGCTTGTAGGCCGACTTCGGGTAGAGCCGGCGCAGGCGCATCTGTGCCGAGTCCGGCAGCGTCACCGGCCCGATCCGGATCTGCGCACCGGCCGCGGCCACCTCGGCGATCCCGAGACGGCGGCACAGCTGGCGGAACCGTGCCACCGCCAGCAGGTTGAGCACCGGGGTCGGCGGCTCGCCGTAGCGGTCGGTGAGCTCCTCCACGATCGCGGCCAGGGCCTCCTCGTCGGAGGCCTCGGCGATCTTGCGGTAGACCTCCAGGCGCAGCCGCTCGCCGTCGACGTAGTCGTGCGGGACGTGCGCGTCGACCGGCAGGTCCACCCGCACCTCGGCCAGCTGCTCCGGTTCCTCCGCACCGTCGCCGCCGGACTGCTTGCGGAACGCGGCCACCGCCTCGCCGACGAGGCGGATGTAGAGGTCGAAGCCGACGCCGGCGATGTGCCCGGACTGCTCGGCGCCCAGGATGTTGCCCGCGCCGCGGATCTCCAGGTCCTTCATCGCCACCGCGGCACCGGAGCCCAGCTCGGAGTGCTGGGCGATCGTGGCGAGACGGTCGTGCGCGGTCTCGGTCAGCGGGTGCTCGGGCGGGAACAGGAAGTAGGCGTAGCCGCGTTCGCGCCCGCGCCCCACCCGGCCGCGCAGCTGGTGCAGCTGGGACAGGCCCAGGGTGTCGCTGCGCTCGACGATCAAGGTGTTGGCGTTGGAGATGTCCAGGCCGTTCTCCACGATCGTCGTGCAGACCAGCACGTCGTACTCGTTGTGCCAGAAGCCGTTGACGGTGCGTTCGAGGACGTCCTCGTTCATCTGCCCGTGCGCGACCGCGATCCGGGCCTCGGGCACCAGCTCCTGCAGCGTCCGCGCCGCCTTGTCGATCGAGGACACGCGGTTGTGCACGTAGAACACCTGGCCGTCGCGCAGCAGCTCGCGCCGGATCGCGGCGCCGACCTGCTTGGTGTCGTAGGCGCCGACGTAGGTCAGGGTGGGGTGGCGGTCCTCGGGCGGGGTGGCGATCGTCGACATCTCGCGGATCCCGGCCAGGCTCATCTCCAGCGTCCGCGGGATCGGCGTCGCGGACAGCGTCAGCACGTCGACGTGCGCGCGCAGCGCGGTGATGTGCTCCTTGTGCTCGACGCCGAAGCGCTGCTCCTCGTCGACGACGACCAGGCCGAGATCCTTCCAGCGGACCCCGGTCTGCAGCAGCCGGTGCGTCCCGACGACCACGTCGACGGTCCCCTCGGCCAGCCCGCCGACCGTCTCCTTCGCCTCGCCGGGGTCGGTGAACCGGGACAGGCCCTTCACCGTCACCGGGAACGCGCGCATCCGGTCGGAGAACGTGGCCAGGTGCTGGGTGGCCAGCAGCGTCGTCGGCACCAGCACCGCGACCTGCTTGCCGTCCTGCACGGCCTTGAACGCCGCGCGCACCGCGATCTCGGTCTTGCCGAACCCGACGTCGCCGGAGATCACCCGGTCCATCGGGACGGCGCGTTCCATGTCCTGCTTGACCTCGTCGATCGCCGAGATCTGGTCCGGGGTCTCGGTGAACGGGAACGCGTCCTCGAGCTCGCGCTGCCAGGGCGTGTCCGCGCCGAAGGCGTGGCCCGGCGAGGCCTGGCGCGCCGCGTAGAGCTGCACCAGCCCGGCCGCGATGTCGCGCACCGCCTTGCGGGCCCGGCCCTTGGTCTTGGCCCAGTCCGACCCGCCGAGCTTGTTCACCGTGGGCTGCTCGCCACCGACGTAGCGGCTGATCTCGTCGAGCGAGTCGGTCGGCACGAACAGCCGGTCCGCGGGCTGGCCGCGCTTGGAGCTGGCGTACTCGAGCACCAGGTACTCGCGGGTGGCGCCCTGCACGGTGCGCTCGCGCATCTCGACGAACTTGCCGATGCCGTGCTGGTTGTGCACCACGTAGTCGCCGGTCTGCAGCGCGGCCAGGTCGACGGCGTTGCGCCGGCGCGCCGGCATCTTCTTCGGCGCGGAGTCCATCCCGGCCCGGCTGCCGGTCAGGTCGGCCTCCGACAGCAGCACCAGCCCGGCCTCGGCGGCGGCGAACCCGTTCAGGATCCGCCCGCACGTCACCGTGACCATGCCCTTGTCCGGCGCCTCGGTCAGCTCCTCGACCAGCGTCGCCGGGACCTCGGCCTCGCGCAGCTGCTCCAGCGACCGCGACGCGGTGCCGTGCCCGGCCAGCACCAGCACGGCCGCCCCGCCGGAGGCGGTGTGCGCCCGCAGGTCGACCAGGGCCCGGTCGATGTCACCGCGGTAGGGCTCGATCTCCCCCATGCCGGGCACCACCGCGTCCTCGGCGCCGGAGAGCAGCGGCGACAGCGCGATCACCGGACGTCCGGACGCGGTGGCGTGCTCGAGCACCTCGGTCAGGTCGCGGTAGGCCGACCCCGCCACGTCGATCGGGGCGGCGCCGCCGGAGCCGGCGGCCAGCCAGGAGGCCTCCAGGAACTCCTGCCCGGTGTGCACCAGGTCCGCGCCCCGGGTCCGGATCCGCTCCGGGTCGGCGAGCAGGACGCGCGAGCCGGCCGGCAGCAGGTCGGTGAGCAGGTCCATCTGCCGGCCGACCAGGACCGGGATCAGCGACTCCATGCCCTCGCTGGGGATGCCCTGCGAGAGGTGGTCGAGCAGCTCCCGCAGCGGGTTGCGGCCCAGCCCGGACTGCTCGGGCTGCGCGGCGGCCAGCTCCGCGGCCCGCTCGCGGACCGGGGCGGTCAGCAGCAGCTCCCGGCACGCGGTGGCGACGACCTCGTCGACCGGCTCGACCGAGCGCTGGTCGGCGACGGCGAAGGTGCGCAGCTCGGAGACCTCGTCGCCCCAGAACTCGACCCGCACCGGGTGCTCCGCGGTCGGCGGGAACACGTCCAGGATGCCGCCGCGCACGGCGAACTCGCCGCGGCCGGTGACCATCTCGACCCGGGTGTAGGCGAGCTCGACCAGGCGCTCGAGCAGGGACTCGAACTCGTACTCGTCGCCGACCCGCAGGGCGACCGGGGCCAGGCCGCCGAGCCCGGGCGCGATCGGCTGGATCAGGCTGCGGGCGGACGCCACGACGACCCGCGGGGCGGTCTCCGGCGTCGCGAGACGACGGAAGATCGTCAGCCGGCGGGCGACGGTGTCCGCGCGGGGCGAGAGGCGCTCGTGCGGCAGCGTCTCCCAGGACGGCAGCACCACGACCGGGTCGGTGATCAGGCCGGAGAGCACCGGGTCGTCCTCGGTGCGCGCGGCCGCGAGCAGGTCGGCGACCGCGGCCGCGAGATCCTCGGCCTCCCGGTCGGTGGCGGTCACGGCCAGGACGGTCGGACGGCCGGAGCCCTCGCCGTCGTCCGCAGCGGCCAGCCCCGCGGTCAGCAGGGGACGCAGCGCGGTCGGGCCCTCGACCCGCACGGCCGGGGTCCGCGCCGTGCGGGGGTCGGCGGTGCGGGATGCGTCCACCGCGGCCCGCAGGCCGGAGTCGGACAGGGCGGAGACGAGCAGGCCGGACAGGATGGCCACGACGGCGCAGACTCCTCGGGGTGGGACGCACAGGACAGACCCCTACCCCGGTCAGGAGGGGTCCGGGTGGGATGCCGGCACCGACGATACGCCGGGCTCCGGGCGGGCCGCCCGCCGCCGCGGCTCAGATCAGGCCGGCCGCGGACAGGTTCGACTCGTAGAGATCCAGTACGCGTTCCTCGTCGCCGCCACCGGCCGCCTCGGCCTCGGCCCAGGCCTGCGCGAACCGGTCCGGGGCGGCCTCGAGGGACCTGCGGAACCGCTCGGCGTCGCGGCGCCAGTACCCCAGCACCCCGTAGTCGACCGGGCGCAGCCCGAGCTCGTGGCGCAGCACCTTGCGCGCAGCACGGGTGGCCGCCGCCTCGCCGCCGACGTAGACGTACCCGGGCCCGTCCGGCCGCGCGAGACCGCGGACGATCTCGTCGAGGGCACTGACCCCGGGCGTCGCGGTCACCCGCCGCATCCGGGTGCCGTGGGGCATCGGGGGCGGCTCGGCGTGCTCGGGCAGCTCGGCGACGATCTCGGTGGGCAGGCCCTCGGGAGCCTCCTCGGCGATCCTGGCCAGGGCCGGGAGCGCGGCCGCGTCGCCGACGAGGATCTGCCAACGGGCCTCGGCGGGCCGCCGGTACCACCCGGCCGTGCGGGAGACGCCGACCTCGTCGCCGACCGCGGCGCGACGCGCCCAGCCCGCGCCGACGCCGCCCTCGTGGCAGAGCACGTCGATCGTGGCGCGTCCGGCGTCCGGGCGCACGTGGCGCAGCGTGTACCAGCGGCCGCGGTCGTCGACGCCGCCGCCGGGCAGCGGGAAGTGGAACACGCAGGCCTCGTCCGGGACGCCGGGCAGGCCGAGCCCGGCCAGCCCGGCACCCTCCAGCTCGGCGCGCACGAAGGTGTCGGAGAGGTGGTGCACCTCGACCACCCGCAGCCTCGGGCGGTCCCCGTCCTCGGTCGTCATCGTCCCCCGCCCGGTTCGACTGAGCTTTGGCTCAGCTAAACACGGGGGGCGACCGCGGTCCAGCCACCGCCCGACGCCGCCGAGCGAGCCGGGCGGGGGTCAGCGCGCGTAACGCTCCGCGGCGCGGGCGCGGGCCTTGGCGGCCTCGGTCTCGCGGTCCTTGGGCGGGGCGGTGGTCACCAGCTCACCGAGCAGCTCCCGGGTGGCCTCGGCGACGGCCGCGACCGCCCGGTCGAACGCCTCGGCGTTGGCCTGCGACGGCGTCGCCGAACCGCTGATCTTGCGCACGTACTGCAGCGCCGCCGCCGCCACCTCGTCGCCGGTGGCCGGCGGCTCGAAGTTGTGCAACGTGCGGATGTTGCGGCACATCGGCCACACCCCCTCCACGAACGAACGGCACCCTCGTCGCAACCGTATGCCCGAGGGTGCCGTTCGTGAAGCGGGACGTGCCTAGCCGATGACGTGCATGCCCTCGTCCAGCTCGCCCGCCTTCTGGCGGGCGTTGAGCACGGCCAGGCGGGTGAACCGGTTGTCGAAGGCGTCCCGGGTCAGGCCGCGCGAGCGGTACTCGGTGGCCAGCTGCGCCGCGCCGTCCGGGATCGTCCACGCCGCCTCGAAGCCGAGCTCCTTGCGGGCCCGGGCGAAGTCGACCCGGTAGGAGCGCGGGTCGTTGCCGGCCTCGCCGGTGATGTTGAGCTCCGAGCCGGGCACGGCCTCGACCACGGCCTGCGCGATCTCGGCGACGGTCCGGTTGTTGCGCTCGGTACCGACGTTGTAGGCCCGCGCGCGGACCACGTCGGCCGGTGCCCCCAGGGCCGCGACGACGGCGCCGGCGATGTCCTCGGCGTGCGCCAGCGGGCGCCACGGGGTGCCGTCGGAGAGCACCTTGACCTCGTTGGCCAGCACCGCGTGCCCGACCAGGTTGTTCAGCACGATGTCCGCACGCAGCCGCGGCGAGAAGCCGAACGCGGTCGCGTTGCGCATCGAGACCGGGGTGAACCCGGAGTCGGCCAGCTCGGCGAGGTCGTCCTCCACCCGCACCTTGGAGATGGCGTACGGGGTGACCGGCTTGAGCGGGGCGTCCTCGTCGACGAGGTCGTCACCGGACTGCGCGCCGTAGACCGAGCAGGTGGAGGCGTAGACGAACCGGGAGACACCCGCCTCCTTGGACAGCCGGGCCAGGCGCGTCGAGGCGTGGTGGTTGATGTCGTAGGTGATCTCCGGGGCCAGCGAGCCCAGCGGGTCGTTGGACAGCGCCGCCATGTGCACGACGGCGTCGTAGCCCGCCAGCTGCTCGACGGTCACGTCGCGCAGGTCCACGCCCCGGCCGTCGACCTCGAGGCCGGGGACGTCGGGGTGGTCCAGCGAGCCGAGCACGCAGGAGGCGAACAGCCCGCTGTCCAGGCCGGTCACCTCGTGCCCGGCGGTGGCGAGGATCGGCGCCATCACCGTTCCCAGGTAGCCCTGATGTCCGGTGAGCAGTACTCGCATCGTGGATGTCCTTCCGTATGAGCGGCGTAGGTGGTGGGAAAGGAGGTCAGAGTGCGCTCTCGCGCCCCAGGCCGCCAGGGTCGCCGCCGGTCAGCGGCGCCGCCCCGAGGGTCATCTTCGCGATGTGGAAGGCCTCGGCGTAGCGCGCGTGGCACTGGACACCGCGCACCCGGGCGAGCCCGCGGAACGTCTCGTCGTCGAACCAGGTGCGGTCGCGCTGCGAGCCGTAGTGCTCGTTCAGCTTCGCGATCTTCTCGCGCAGCACCGGCTCGGCCAGGGGCAGGTAGGCGGTGGGCTGGGCCAGGTCGCCCTCCCACTTGAGGATCTCGTAGCCGAGCGTGAGGTGGTCCCGGTAGGCCGTGGGGATCATCTGCGCGAGCGTGCGGTGGTCCTGGTGCGCGTCGTGCGGCGACGGGCCGATCACCAGGTCCGGCTCGCCGCGGTGGCGCAGGTCCTCCAGGGCGTGCTTGGCCCGCTCCCAGTGCAGCGGCACCCGCCCGTCGGGCAGGTCCATCACGATCACGTCGAGGTTCGCGCCCGGGCAGAACGCGGCCAGCGCGGCCCGTTCCTCCTCCTCGCGCAGCGACCCGGCGCCGGTCAGCACCAGCGCGGTCACCGAGACCCCCGGGTGCGAGCGGCACAGCTCCAGCAGGGTGCCCCCGGCCCCGATCGGGATGTCGTCGCAGTGCGCGCCGAACAGCAGCATCCGGTCCAGCCGCTCGGGCAGCAGGCTCAGCATGGTCTCGTGTCCCCCCACTCAGGCGTGCGCTCCCCCGGCCGCGCCGCCGGACGGCCGGCCCCCGCCGCCGTCCGCGACCGCGCGGTCAACGGGGCGGCTGGTCCTGCTCGCGCTGCATCTCCGCGATCGCGGCCTGCAGCGGGTCCCGGTCGGGCTCCTCCCACAGCATCCACGGTCGGGTGCCGCCCTGGTAGGCGGCCTCCAGCGCGTTGCGCTCCTTGACCGTGTCGGCCGGCTGCCAGAACCCGCGGTGGCGGTAGGCCCTCATCCGGCCCTCCTTGGCCAGCGGGGCGCAGACGTCGCCGATCAGGTCGCAGTTCGGCTCGAGGTGATCGAAGATCTCCGGGCGGAACATCAGGTAGCCGCCGTTCTCCCAGAGCGGCATCTCCTGCAGCGTCGTGATCGAGTCCAGGCGCCCGTCGTCGGTCACGTCGACGCAGTGGAACGCCGACTGCGGCGGGACGGCCATCAGCTGGCCGACGGCGTCGGAGGCGCTGAACTGCGACACCATCTCGTCGAGCGGCGCGTCGGTGAGGACGTCGGCGTAGTTCGCGTGGAACATCTCCTCGTCCTTGACCAGTGCCTTCACCCGGCGCAGGCGCTCGCCGATCGGCGAGTCGAGGCCGGTGTGCACGAACGTGATGTTCCAGTCCTGGATGTCGCCGCCGAGCAGCTCGATCTCGCCGTGGTGCAGCGTGAAGTCGTTCGACTCGGTCTCGTCGTAGTTCAGGAAGTAGTTCTTGATGTGGCGCGCGCCGTAGCCCAGGCACAGCACGAAGTCCTGGTGCCCGAAGTGCGCGTAGTAGCGCATGACGTGCCAGATCAGCGGACGCGGACCCACCGGGTGCATCGGCTTGGGCAGGTCGGACGCGCCGTCACGCATCCGCATGCCGTAACCACCGCAGAACAGGACGACCTTCACGTCAGACCACCTCCAGAGCCGGGATCGGGAACACCAGCCTGCCGCCCCACTCGCGCACGTAGGAGAGCTGCTCGGTGAGCTCCGTGCGCAGGTTCCACGGAAGGATCAGCACGTAGTCCGGACGGTCCTCGGCGATCCGCTCGGGAGCGTGGATCGGGATCCGGGTACCCGGGGTCAGCCGGCCGTGCTTGTACGGGTTGCGGTCCACCGTGTACTCGAGCAGGTCCGGCCGGATGCCGCAGTAGTTCAGCAGCGTGTTGCCCTTGCCCGGGGCGCCGTAACCGACGACCCGCTTGCCCTGGCGCCGGGCCTCGATCAGGAACGACACCAGGTCGTCGCGGATCGTGGACACGGCCGCGGCGAAGCCGTCGTGGCCCTCCGGGGTGTCCAGCCCGGCGGCCGCCTCGGCGGCGAGCACCTCGGCGACCTTCGCCGACGGCTCGCCGGCCGACTCGGTCGGGCGCGCCCACATCCGGATCGATCCGCCGTGGGTGTCGAGCAGCTCCACGTCGACCAGGGTCAGCCCGCCGGAGGCCAGCGCCCGCTGACCGGTCAGCAGCGTGTAGTACTGGAAGTGCTCGTGGTAGATCGTGTCGAACTGGCTCCGCTCCACGAGCGTGTGCAGGTGCTGGACCTCGATCGAGACCCAGCCCTCGTCGGCCACCATCGCGCGCAGGCCGCGGGTGAACCCCACGACGTCCGGGATGTGGGCGTAGACGTTGTTCAGGCAGACCAGATCCGCCGGGCCGTGCTCGGCCCGGACCTCGGCGCCGGTCTCCGGGGACAGGAACGCCGTCAACGTCGGGACGCCCTTCTCGCGGGCGGCCTCGCCGACGTTGACCGAGGGCTCCACACCCAGGCAGCGGATACCGCGCGCGACGACGTGCTGGAGCAGGTAGCCGTCGTTGCTGGCGACCTCGACGACGAACGAGTCCGGCCCCAGGCCGGCCCGCTCGACGGCCCCGTCGACGAACCGCTTCGCGTGCTCGACCCAGGAGGTGGAGAACGACGAGAAGTAGGCGTACTCGGAGAACGTCTCCTCCGGCGTGATCAGCGCCGGCAGCTGGGCCAGCAGGCACGCGTTGCAGACGCGCACGTGCAGCGGGAACGTGTCCTCGCGCCCCTCGGCGGTCTCCGGGGTGAGGAACAGCTCGCAGGGCGGGGTGGCCCCCAGGTCGAGGAAGCTGCGCAGGTCCCTCGAGCCGCAGAGTCGGCAGGTCAGGATCCGGGGGCCGTCCTGCGCGGTGGCGGACCCGGCGGCGATGGTGGTCGAGCCCTCGGCCGCGGTCATGACGGCCTCACGATCCTGGCTGCGTGCGAGGCTTTCGAGTTGAGCACGTCACGCAGTCTGTCAAGACGACACACCCGACCGGGCGTCGGGGGTCGAGGTAGCCCGATCGGGCTACCCGCGGCCCGCTGACCGGCGAGAATCGTGCCCGTTTTCGCGTCCGGTGTCCCGTTCGACCCGCCATTCGGCAGCGTGCCAGGATGAAGCGCGATCCGCCGTGGTGTAAAGGCAGCACCTCTGATTTTGGTTCAGATGGTCCAGGTTCGAATCCTGGCGGCGGAGCCACCGGCCCGGAACGGGTGGAGGCCGGCGTCCCGATCCGGGACACCGGCCTCCACCTCGGGGCGAATGCCCCGATCGCGCACCGGCCGAGAGGGTCAGCCGCCGGCTCCCGCGGCGGCGTCGAACGGCACGGGCTGGGCCTGGAACGCCTCGGTCCCGGGCACCATCTCCACGCTCTGCTCGAGGTCACCCGAATCGTTCGCGTAGTCGAGCGCCGAGCGCAGGTCGCTCACGCCGTTGGTACCCGTCGCCGGGGCGATGTTCAGGGTGGACAGGAGACCCAGCGCCTGGCCGTCGGCGGTCAGGTAGCCGCTGCCGGAGTCGCCGGGGATCCCGGGCGAGACCGTCGCCACGGTGTGCGTGCGGCCACCGCCACTGGTGCCCAGCGAGGTCCCGGTCTTGGGCTGCAGCGCCGCGATCCCCTGCCGGAGCGAGGAGTTGCTGTAGCCGTAGACGATGTCGCCGGGCGTCGTCCCGTCCTGGTCGACGGCGGTCGGCCCGCCGTAGAACGGGACCGACGGGTTGGTCCGGGCCACGTCGGCCGGGTCCAGCCGGACCAGCGCGAAGTCGTTGTAGGCGCAGGTGTCCGGATCGGACTCACCGGCGTCCTGCATCGACAGCCACGAGCTGTAGGCCAGGGTCCCGGGCCGGGAGGCGCCCCCGACCTCGACCGGGGTGCCCAGCGGGAGCGAGGCCGCCGTGCAGCCGTCGGTCTCGGTGGACTCGCCGGTGCCGGCACAGTGCGCCGCCTGACCGATGAACACGTCGGTGCCGTCGGTGAACACGAAGTTCGCCGTGCACTGCGCGCCGTTGGTGCGGGTCATCACGCCGGGCTTCACCGTGGCCTCGCCGGCCGGGGCGAACCCCGTGGCCTCGGGCGCCGCCGACGCCGCCGGCGCCACGGCCGCCGTCAGCGCCGCCGCGGCGGCCGTGCCGACCGCCAGGACCACGGCCCGCCGGAACCGGGCCGCCAGGCGGCCGCGGCTCTCGTCCGTCGTACGCCGCATCAGCCGTTCGTCCCGAACACCCCGGCGCTGCCGGCCGGGCCGGACACCGCCACGCCACCGCCGTCGGAACCGGTGCTGCCCTGAGCGCCGGCGTCACCCGCGGTGCCCGACATCTCCGAGTCGGCCCCGGAGAACGAGCCCTCGCCCTGCATCCCGCTGTCGGCCAGCTGCTGCACCACCGAGGCCCCGTCGACCGGAGCGTCGTCCATCGAGGGCATCGAGGGCGCGTCGCCCAGCGACGGCAGGTCCCCCGGTACCGCGGGCGCCTCGCCCAGCGACGGCAGGCCGTCGAGCGACGGTGCGTCCTGCAGCGACGGGGATGTGCCGCGGTACTCGTCGGTCATGTTCACGTGCGGGGCTGCACTCCCGTCCAGGCCCGGGGCGGCCGAGGCCATCCCGACGCCGGCGCCCATCGCCGAGCCCACCCCGGTGGCGAGCAGCAGGGCGCGGCCCACCCACGCCCTACTCGAGCCCGCTCCGTTGCTCACCGTGTCGATCACGTTGTGCCGTCCCATGTGTGGCTCCCTCCTCCGGGTGAACAAGATTCCATTCGGTCCAACGCTCGAAGCGCTCCGTAGTTATGAATCTTCTTCGGCCTCGGGGACATCCGGTCGGCCGGGAGCTCGACCCGTGCCTGCTCCGGCCCGATGACCTGCACGAACCTAGCGGGTCGGGCCGGGAACGAGAGGTATATCCCCTCCGGCGACGTGCCGGTCGGCGTGTCGGGAGCCTCCGACACAGCTCGACGCCGCGCCGATCGGGTCGGCGCGGCGTCGATTCGGCCCGGCGGTACCGGGCCCGGCGCGGGGCGTGCGCGGGCACACCCGGGTGCTCAGTCCAGTGCGGCGTCCAGCGAGATCTCGACGCCGGTGAGGGCCTTGCTGACCGGGCAGCCTGCCTTGGCCGACTGCGCGGCCCTCTCGAAGCCGGCCGCGTCGAGTCCGGTGACCTCCCCGCGGACCTTCAGCACGATCCCGGTGAGCTTGAAGCCACCGTTGCTGTCCGGCCCGAGCGAGACCTCCGCGGAGACCTCGAGGGACTCCGGGGTGCCGCCCGCCTCGGCGATGTCGGCCGAGAGCTGCATGGCGAAGCAGGCCGAGTGGGCCGCGGCGATGAGCTCCTCGGGGCTGGTGTTGCCGCCCGCCTCGTCGGCGGCCCGCTTCGGGAAGCTGACCTCGTAGGTGCCGACCTTGCTGCTGCTCAGCTCGACCTGGCCGGAACCGTCCTCGAGCGTGCCGTTCCAGGCGGTACGAGCGGTGCGGGTGGGCATGTGTCCTCCTGTGCGGTCGGAGACCGGCGTCCGCGACGCCGGTGACGTCCACCCCTGGTCAACCCGTTCCGGCCCGCGGGTAGTCGGAGCCCGCACGACCCTGCGGCGAGCGGATGACGTGCCGCGGCGAGCGGGTCAGCCCCGGACCTCCACGCGGCTGCCGATCTCGAGGGTCTCGTGGAACGCCTCCGCCGGACCGGCCTCGAGCCGCACGCACCCGGCGGACGGGGTGGTCACGTTGCCCTCGTGGAAGGCGATCCCGCCCTCGGCGAAGAACACCGCCCAGGGCATCGGGGCGTTGTCGAACTCGGCGCTGCGGTGGTCGCGGTGCTTCCACTCGACGGTGAAGTCACCGGGCGGGGTCTCGTGCCCCGGCCCGCCGGGGGACGCGGGCACCGGGCCCAGCACGACCTTCCCGTCGGTGATCAACCAGGCCTTCCTCGCCGCCCGATCCACGCAGGCCCGCGCCTCGACGGTGCACGGTGTGCCGGCGACGCCCGGTGCCTCCGGCGCCGGGGCGGACTCCGCCGACGCCACCCCGGTCACGACCAGACCCGACACCGCAGCCAGCGCACCGACCACGAGCGTCCGGGACAGGCGCCCCGCGAGATTCCCGAACATCCGACTCCTTCGTGTTACCTGGACCGAAAGCTAGAACGAGCCGGTGACCTCGCCGGTTACGACCCGAAAGCCCGACGGCGATGATCACACTTACGGTCGAACCGGCGGTCACCGTCCGTCCGGTCGGGCCGTCGCGTCCGGCGCGCCCGGGGAGCCGTGACGGGGTCCCCGTAGGATTCGGCGCGCACGGACGCGGGACGAGGACACGAGGACACGACGTCGCAGTGACACGAGCGGGACAGGCAGGAGTCGACATGCCCGACGGCCACGAGCGCGCGGGGGCGGGCGACGGACGCGGCCCGTCCCGGGCCCCCGGACGGGGACCCGCGGCAGCGATCGTGCTGGCCGCAGGGGCCGGCTCCCGGATGCGGTCCGCGGTGCCGAAGGTGCTGCACACCATGGGTGGGCGGAGCCTGCTGGGCCACGCCGCGCACGCGGTGGCCGGCCTGGACCCGCAGCACCTGGTGGTCGTCGTCGGCCACGAGCGCGAGCAGGTCCGCACGGCGCTGGCCGGGACCGCCGCGGAGCTCGACCGCGACGTGCTCACCGCCGACCAGGAGCAGCGCCTGGGCACCGGCGACGCGGTGCGCTGCGGGATGACCGCCCTGCCCGCCGGGCTGCGCGGGACCGTGCTGGTCACCTACGGCGACGTCCCGCTGCTCGACACGCCGACGCTGGCCGCACTGGTCGAGGTGCACGAGTCGTCCTCGGCCGCGGTCAGCCTGGTGACCACCGACCTCGCCGACCCGAACGGGTACGGGCGGATCCTGCGCGACGCCGACAGCGGCGTGCGCGGCATCGTCGAGCACCGCGACGCCTCCCCCGAGCAGCGCGCCATCACCGAGATCAACTCCGGGGTGTACGCGTTCGACGCCGAGTTCCTGACCACCGGCCTGGCCGGGCTGGGCACGCACAACGAGCAGCAGGAGCTCTACCTCACCGACCTGGTGGAGGCCGCGGTCACCGCCGGGCGCGTGGTGCGCACCGTGCGCTGCACCGACGAGTGGCTGCTCTGCGGCGTCAACGACCGCGTGCAGCTGGCGCAGGTGCGCGCCGAGCTCAACCGGCGGGTGCTGCACCGGGCGATGCTGGCCGGCACGACCGTCGTCGACCCGGCGACGACCTGGGTCGACGTCCAGGTCGAGCTCGGTGTGGACGTCGTCCTGCACCCGGGCACGCAGCTGCACGGGCACACCAGCGTCGGCGACGGCGCCCGGATCGGCCCGGACACGACACTGACCGACTGCGAGATCGGCGCCGGCGCCGTCGTCGTCCGGACCCACGGCTCGCGCTCGGCGATCGGGGCGGGCGCCTCGGTCGGGCCGTTCGCCTACCTGCGCCCGGACGCCCGTCTCGGCGCCGAGGGCAAGATCGGCACGTTCGTCGAGGTGAAGAACTCCGACATCGGTGCGGGCACCAAGGTCCCGCACCTGACCTACGTCGGCGACGCCACGATCGGCGAGATGAGCAACATCGGCGCCGCGTCGGTGTTCGTCAACTACGACGGCGTGCGCAAGCAGCGCACGGTCGTCGGCTCGCACGTGCGCACCGGCTCGGACACGATGTTCATCGCACCGGTCCGGGTCGGCGACGGCGCCTACACCGGTGCCGGGACCGTCCTGCGCGACGACGTCCCGCCCGGCGCGCTGGCCGTCTCCGGGGGACCGCAGCGCACGATCCCGGACTGGGTCGTGCGCAAGCGACCCGGTACCGCCGCGGCCGAGGCGGCCGTGCGAGCGTCCGAGGAGCACGACCGCACCCAGTTCACGCCCGCGCCGAACGGCGCGGGCGCCGTACCGACCACCGGCAACGGTGCCGAGCCGCACGGGGACGATCCCGCGCACGGCGAGGAGCCCGCCGGCGACACCCGCCGAGGAGGCACGACACGGTGAGCGCGATCTCAGCCACGCCGAAGAAGAACATGATGCTGTTCTCGGGCCGAGCCCACCTGGAGCTCGCCGAGCACGTGGCCAAGGAGCTCGACGTCACTGTCACGCCGCAGTCGGCGTACTCCTTCGCCAACGGGGAGATCTTCGTCCGGTTCGAGGAGTCCGTGCGCGGCAGCGACGCGTTCGTCCTCCAGTCGCACTCGGCGCCGATCAACGACGCCCTGATGGAGCACCTGATCATGGTCGACGCGCTCAAGCGCGGGTCGGCCAAGCGGATCACCGTCGTCATGCCGTTCTGGGGCTACGCCCGCCAGGACAAGAAGCACCGCGGCCGCGAGCCCATCTCGGCCCGCCTGATCGCGGACATGTTCAAGGTCGCCGGTGCGGACCGGATCCTCACCGTGGACCTGCACACCGCGCAGATCCAGGGCTTCTTCGACGGCCCGGTGGACCACCTGTTCGCGCTGCCGGTGCTCGCCGACTACATCAGGTCGACCCGGCCGGACGGCAACTTCGCGGTCGTCTCCCCCGACTCCGGCCGCGTGCGCCTGGCCGAGCGGTGGTCGGAGACCCTCGGCGGCACGCCGCTGGCGTTCATCCACAAGACCCGCGACCCGCGCAAGCCCAACGAGGCCGTGGCGAACCGGGTGGTCGGCGACATCGAGGGCCGCACCTGCGTCGTGATCGACGACATGATCGACACCGGCGGCACCGTGGCCAAGGCCGTGGAGGTGCTGCAGAAGGAGGGCGCGGCGAGCGTGATCGTCGCGGCCACCCACGGCGTGCTGTCCGGCCCGGCGCCGGAGCGGCTGGCCAACTGCGGCGCCGACGAGGTGATCTTCACCGACACGCTGCCGATCCCGCAGGAGAAGCGCTTCCCGAACATGACGGTGCTGCCGATCGCGCCGCTGCTGGCCGAGGCCATCCACCAGGTCTTCGAGGACGGTTCGGTCACGAGCCTGTTCGACGGCAACGCCTGACCCGGACCGTCCTCCTGCACGAGGCTCCGTTCGTCCGACCTGCCCGCACGGACGGAGCCCCGGTCCACCTCGGCGCGGTGCGGTGCCCCGCGGCGGGTCGTCGGGGTGCCGCCGCGTACTCTGGTCGTCACTTCCGCGGCGAGGGCGGGTGCAACGCGGACCCGCCGTGATCGACGTGGGCCGGCTCCGGTCGGCTCCTCGGTCCCGCTGCGCTGTTCACACAGACACCGAGAACGACCGAGGAGCAGTTCCGTGGCCCAGACCCGTATCGCCGCCGAGACCCGGACCGAGTTCGGCAAGGGCGCCGCCCGCCGCACCCGTCGCGCCGGCAAGATCCCCGCCGTCCTCTACGGGCACGGTACCGACCCGCAGCACCTCTCGCTGCCGTCGCTGGAGTTCGCCGCCGTCGTACGCGAGCAGGGCCGCAACGCCGTCCTCGAGCTCGACGTGCCCGGCGTGTCCGGCCCCGCCCAGCTCGCCCTGACCAAGACCGTGGTCGTGCACCCGCTGCGCCCCTACATCGAGCACGTCGACCTGCTCGTGATCAAGCGGGGCGAGAAGGTCGAGGTCGAGCTCGACGTCGTCGTCACCGGCGACGCCGAGCCGGGCTCGCTGATCAGCCAGGACCTCAACACCGTCCTGGTCGAGGCCGACGTGCTCAACATCCCCGAGCACATCGAGGTCTCCGTCGAGGGCGCCGAGATCGGCACCCAGTACATGGCCGGCGAGCTGCGTCTGCCCGGCGGTGTCGAGCTGCGCACCGACCCGGAGTACCTGGTCCTGCAGGTCATCGCCGCGCCGACCGAGGAAGAGCTCGAGGCCGAGATCGACACCGAGGGTGCCGGCGTGGTCGAGGACGCCTCCGACGAGGAGGAGGCCGCCGAGGCGGTCGAGGCCTCCGACGGCGAGTCCGCCGGGGCCTCCGACGGTGCGTCCGAGGGCGGCTCGGACGGCGAGTCCGGCTCCTCCGAGAGCTGAGCACCGTGGTTGCCGGCCCCGCGCTGGTCGTCGGGCTCGGCAACCCGGGCCCCGAGTACGCCGAGACCCGGCACAACGTCGGTTTCCTCGTCGCCGATCTGCTGGCGGCGAGGGCCGGCGCCCGGTTCTCGGTGCACAAGCGCTCGAACTCCGACGTGGCGCAGGGCCGGCTGGTCGGCCGCCCGGTGACACTGGCCCGGCCGCGGACGTACATGAACGTCTCCGGCGGGCCGGTGGCCGGGCTGGTCAACTACTTCTCGGTACCCCCCGAGGAGGTCGTCGTCGTGCACGACGACCTCGACCTCGGGTTCGGCGTGATCCGGCTCAAGCGCGGCGGCGGCGAGGGCGGGCACAACGGCCTGCGCTCGATCAGCCGCTCGCTCGGGACGAAGGACTACCTGCGCGTCCGGTTCGGCGTCGGCCGCCCGCCGGGCCGGCAGGACCCGGCGGACTACGTGCTCAAACGCTTCGCCGCGGCCGAGCGCAAGGAGCTGGAGTTCGCCGTCGACCTGGCCGCCGACGCCGCCGAGGCGCTCCTGTCCGACGGCCTGGAACCGGCCCAGAACCGCTTCCACGCCCTGTCCGGCTGACCGCTCCCCGGCTGCCCACTCCCTGGCTGACCGCTCCCCGGCTGGCACTCATGCGGATCTGGTTCCGCTCAGCGGCACTGAACCGGCACGAGTGCCCGAGCGCCGCCGGCCCGCGCCGACACTCATGCGGGTTCTGTGCCGTATAGCCGAACTCATGCTGCATGAGTGCCGGAAGGCCGGGGCGGGTCAGGGGGTCGCCAGGAGGTCGCCGGTGGCGGCGCGGCGGAGCTTTCCGGACGGGGTCTTCGGCAGGCTGCCCGGCGCCAGGACCGCGACCTCGGCCGGGCGCACCCCGACCGCGGTCACCACCCGCGACACGACGTCGGCGCGGATCTTCTTCACGACGTCGGCGTCGTCGGACGCGCGCGCCTCGACCGCGACCGCGAACGACTCGCGGTGCCGGTCCGGGCCCGCGGCCAGCCGCACGGCGACCACGTTGCCCGCCCGCACGCCGTCCGCCGCGCCGGCTGCCCGCTCGATGTCGGTCGGGTAGATGTTGCGCCCGCCCATGATGATCACGTCCTTGCGACGGCCGCAGACGACGACCGCGCCGGACCCGGTCAGGTAGCCCTCGTCCCCGGTGTCGAACCAGCCGTGCGCGTCCCGGGTCGCGACCGGGCCGTCGACGGTCAGGTAGCCCGGCGTCACCGAGTCGCCGCGCAGCTGCAGCACCCCGACCTCGCGCGGCCCGCGGACCGCGCCCTCGCCGTCGACGACCCGGACCTCGAGGCCGGGCAGCGGCGGGCCCAGCTCCGGGAAGCCGCGCGACGTGGTCGCGTCACCGGCGGTCGCCGGGGTGGCGACGCGGTGCAGCTCCAGCGCCTCGGCGTCGACGACGTCGGTGCTCAGGCCGGTCTCCACCGGCGCGAACGACACCCCGAGCGCGGTCTCGGCCATGCCGTAGGCGCACAGCACCGACTCCGGCCGCAGCCCGAACCGCGCCCCGGCGTCGGTGAACGCGGTGACCGCCATCGGGTCGATCGGCTCCGCGCCGTTGAGCGCGATCCGCAGTGAGGACAGGTCCAGTTCGCCGTCGTCGACGCGGGCGAGCTGGCGGGCCAGCACGGCGTAGGCGAAGTTCGGGGCGGCGGTCACGGTGCCGCGGTACTTGCTGATCAGCTCGGCCCACAGCCGCGGGCGGCCGAGGAACTCGGTCGGGGTGACCGAGACCAGGTCCAGACCGACCGTCATCGGGATGGTCAGGAACCCGACCATGCCCATGTCGTGGAACAGCGGCAGCCACGACACCATCCGGTCGCGCTCGACGTCGAGGGCCGCGGCGCTCACCATCGCCCCGATGTTGGCGTGCAGGTTGCGGTGGGTGATCCGGACGGCCTTGGGGGTCGCTGTGGACCCGCTGGTCAGCTGCAGCAGCGCGGTGTCGTCCTCACCGGAGACGTCCGCGTCGGGGGTGAGGGCGTCCGGGTCGCCCTCGAGGGAGTCGATCGTGCGGAAGGCGATGCCCTGCTCGGTCAGGACCGGCGCGAGCGCGTCGAACGGCGGGCCGAGCAGCACCATCCGCGCGTCGATCACGCGCAGGACCTCGATCGTGTCCGCCGCCCAGACGCCCAGGTCGGTCCGCGCGGTGGGCTGGTGCAGCATCGTGACGCTGCCGCCACAGAGCCACACGGCCTGCGCGACCGGGGCGATCGCGGCCGGCTCACCGGCCAGCACGCCGACCGCGCCGCCGGGTGCCAGGCCGTCCACGCCGTCGCCGCCGCGGCGCAGCGCCTCGCCCCGGCCGCGGGCGACCCGGTGGATCTCGGCCCAGGAGCGGTGCACCGGCTCGTGCGGCTCGCCGGTGGTCATCCCCCGTCCGGGGCCCTCGTCGGACGCCGCGGCGGCCGCGGACTCCAGCATCTTCGCCAGGAAGCGGGACATACCCGGCAGCCTATCCACGACGGCGGTCCCGGCGCCGCGGGACGATCCGGCCACCACCGCGTCGCCGCAGCGTTTCGGTGGCCGCCGCGGGCCGTCATCCGGTGGTCGTCGCGGCGCCGGTGCGACGTCACCCGGCGGGCGTAGCATCGCTTCGCGTGTCCCCGCCGCAGACGCCGCCCGCCCCGCCCCGCGCGCTCGCCGACGCCGTGTCGCGCGTCCTTCCCGGTGCCCGCACCGATCTCGAGTCCCTGGTCCGGATCCCGAGCGTCTGGGCCGACCCGGCGCACGCCGAGGACACCCGACGCAGCGCCGACGCCGTGG
>CBIHNM010000015.1:0-28503 GCA_966211265.1 uncultured Pseudonocardia sp. | reverse complement strand
GGCGTGCCGGTGGGGTCGCCCTGGTGCCTCCCGCGCCGACGACCCCGCGGTGTCACCGGCCCCGCGTGTGGCCCCGCCGGTCGTGGCCGGGACCGGGAGCGTCCTCGAGCAACCCGCCGAGCCCGGCCAGCCCCAGCATCGCCCGGGCGACCGAGCCCTCCGGTGCCCGCACCGCCGGCGCCGGATCGGCGAACCGGGCGAACTCGTGCAGGACCCGGACCGCCGCGGCGCCCAGCAGCGTGGCCTCGGCCAGGTCCAGCGTGATCGCGCGGGTACCGCCCGCGGTCGCGTGCAGCAGTGCCGACCGCAGCTCGTCGGCGGTGTCGGAGTCGACCGGGCCGTGCACCTGCAGCCGGGTCGGGGGCTCGCCGGTGGTGAGCATGCCGAAACCGGGTCCCGCGACGCGCAGGTGCGGCGCAGCGCCGGGCCGGACCACGACCGGGCGGGACAGCTCGAACCGCGCGCGCACCGTGGTCCCGCGCGGCCCCGGGTCGAGGTCGAGGTCGTCGGCCAGCTCGCGTGCGACCGCGAGCCCCAGACCGCGCCGTGCCGTCCCGGCGCGGACCCTCGACGGCCTGGTCCAGCGGCCGTCGTCGGCGACCGTGATCAGCAGCAGCGACGGGTTCTCGTGGCAGGCGTGCACCCGGACCGGCCCGTCCACCCCGGGCGGGTAGGCGTGCTGCACGGCGTTGGTGACCAGCTCGGAGACGACGATCGGGACCGCGGCCAGCGTGTCGGCGGGTGCGCCGGTCTGCCGCAGCCAGCTCTCGATCCGGTCCCGGACGGCGACGATCCGCATCGGGTCGGCGGCGATCCGGGTCTCGACCGTCCGCGGCGGGTGGTCCGGGACGGTCGCGGCCACCAGGACACCGGTGGCGCCGGCCGGGAGCCGGTCGAGCACCCGGGCGCAGAGGGCGTCCGCGGCGGCCGGCGCGTCCGTCGGGTGCCAGCTCCGGCCGACCGTCACGGCCAGCTCGTCCATGCCCGCGGTGACCGGCCGGCGGGGCCGTTCGAGGAGCCCGATCGAGCACAGCACGAGCGCCGAGCCGGCCGGCAGCGGGTCCACGCGCGGTGCGGCGTCCGGCGCGCCGACCCCGAGCGGGCCGGACCCGGCACCGTCGAGCGTGGCGACCACGCCGCCGCCGTCGCACACCAGCGGCGGGCAGTGTCCCCGGGACACGTGCTCGACGGTCGCCGAGGACGGGTCGAGGACCGCCGCCGACAGTGTCGCGCCGCGGCCGCCCGGGGAGCGGGTCGCGGCGCCGTCGGCACGCCGCACGGCCTGCGCGAGCGGCTCACCGGAGCGCAGCGACTCGGTGAGTACCGCACGCAGGGCACCGACCAGGACCCCGACGCCGGCCCGGTCGGCGCCGGGGACCGGGACGCCCCCCACCACGAGCGCCAGACGCCCGCCCGCGAGCGCGAGGGTCCCGAACCAGTCACCGGTCTCCGGCGTGGCACCGGCGACCCGGTGCGCGGCCAACCGGAACCCGCCGGTGACCGGCACCCGGGCCGGGTGGTGGTCGAGGCCCCCCTCGTGGTCGCGCCCCCGCTCGCCGGCGGTCGCCGGGTCCGGGCCCGGCCCGTCGGGGCCGGGATCTCCGGGAGCGGCGCCGCGGGTCGCGGTGCCCGGCCCGAGCAGGTGCAGCCGGGCCGGGTCCGGGACGGCCCGCGCCTGCACGAGCACGCCGCGGACCCGGCCGTCCTCGTCGAGCACCCGGACCAGACCGACGTCGTACCGCACCCCGGACAACGTCCAGTCCAGGCCGCGCCGCGCCCGCCCGGACCGCAGCGTCGCGCGCAGCGCGGACACCGCCCCGGCCCGCGCGGCCGGCGTGGTCGGCCACCGGTCCGGCAGGTCGTGCACCGCGATCCCGGCCGCGCGCGCGGCCGCGTTGGCCGTGCGCACCGCGAGATCCCCGGCTCCGACCTCCCAGACCGGGTCGGGAAGGTCGTCGAAGGACTCCGCCGCACGTCCGGTGTCGGCCTCCATCGCGCCCACCTCCACCGGAGTCGGCGATGCCGGTCCCGCAGCCGTACCCGCCGGCGGCCCGGTCATGCACTCCCCGGGCCGGCAGCTGCGCACGGCACCCGCCGGCGCCTACCGGACCCGTCGGCGCGACCGCCGCGAGGTGCGCGTGCGCGGCGTCACCGCGCGGCCACGGGGGCAGTGGGCGGCACACGGCCTGCGCCGCGCACGGGAGGCGGCCCACCTCCTCCCGTTCTCACTCTATAGCCGGTGGCGGGGCTTGCGGCAAGGCCCGGGGCGTGCCGCACCATTCCTCGTCCGGCGCCGGGACCTGCGGAGACGACGATCGTCGCCGGGGCGGTGACGACTCGTCGTGAACGGGAGAAGCAGTTGGTGGATGTCGGCGGCAGCGGGGCGACGACCGTCCCGTCCGGTCGTGTCGTGCTCGACGTCGGGGAGGTCGATCGGAGCCGGATCGGCGACGTCGGCGGCAAGGGCGCGAACCTGGGGGAGCTCTCGCGGATCCCGGGCGTCGCCGTGCCGGCCGGTTTCTGCGTGACGACCGACGCGTTCGGCCGGGTCATGGCCGGGCTGGCGGCAGTCGCGGAACCCCTCGACCGCCTCGCGGGCCTGGACCCCGACGACCGGGTCGCGATCGGTGCGCTCAGCGCGCGGATCCGCGACGCCGTCACCGGGTGCCCGGTCCCGGACGACCTGGCGGCGGCGATCACCCGGCCGCTCGCCGGGGCGCGCGCGGGCACCGCCTACGCCGTGCGGTCCAGCGCGACGGCCGAGGACCTGCCGACGGCCTCGTTCGCCGGCCAGCAGGACACCTACCTCAACGTGGTGGGCCCCGCGGCCGTCCTCGACCGTGTGCGGTCGTGCTGGGCCTCGCTGTTCAGCGCACGGGCGGTGACCTACCGCCTGCGCCACGGCGTCGACCACCGCACGGCCCGGATGGCCGTGGTCGTGCAGGAGATGGTGCCGGCGCAGGCGTCGGGGGTCCTGTTCACGGCCGACCCGATGACGTCGAACCGCACCGTGACGATCGTGGAGGCCGTCCTCGGCCTCGGCGAGGCGCTGGTCTCGGGCCTGGTGGGGGCGGACCGGTACACCGTGCGCGAGGGCGAGGTCGTGGACCGGGTGGTCGCGGTCAAGGACCGGGCCGTGCGCGCCGCACCGGGCGGTGGGACGCGGGCGCAGGCCGTCGACCCCGGGCAGCGGCGCCGGCCGGCGCTGACCGACGCGCAGGCGGTGCGCCTGGCCGCCCTGGGCAGGCGGATCGAGGCGCACTTCGGCTGCCCCCAGGACATCGAGTGGTGCCTGTCCGACGGCGGGTTCCGGATCGTGCAGAGCAGGCCGATCACCACGCTGTTCCCGGTGCCGGCGGCCGCCGACGGGGACCGCCACGTCTACGTCTCGGTCGGTCACCAGCAGATGATGACCGACCCGATGACACCCCTGGGGCTGTCGGTGTGGCAGATGACCACGCCCCGGCCGATGGCCGAGGCCGGTGGCAGGCTGTTCGTCGACGTCACCCCGATCCTGTCCTCGGCCACCGCGCGCGACGCCTTCCTGGAGACCGCGCGACGGTCCGACCCGCTGCTGCGGGATGCGCTGCAGACGGTCCTCGACCGCGGCGACATCGTCGCGACACCCGCGGAGGAGGGGGCCGCCGGGCCGGCGCCGGGAGGCGTGCAGGACATGATCGACGCGGACCCGGCGCTGGTCGAGGAGCTGGTCGAGGCCGGCCGGGAGTCGCTCGCCGCCCTCGCCCGCGAGATCCGGGCACATCACGGGCCGGACCTGTTCGACTTCCTGCTGGAGGACGTCGGGGAGCTGCGGCGCCTGCTGTTCGACCGGCGCGGGCACCAGGTGTTCACCACGGCGATGGACGCGGCGTGGTGGCTCGACGAGCACATGCGCGCCTGGCTGGGCGAGGAGAACGCGGCCGACACGCTCACCCGGTCCGCGCCGGGCAACGTCACCTCCGAGATGGGGCTCGCCCTGCTCGAGGTCGCCGACGTGATCCGCCCGCACCCGGAGGTGGTGGCCCACCTGCGGGGGGTCGGTGACGACGACGTCCTGGACGGACTCCGCGCCGTCGCGGGCGGGCGCGAGGCCCACGACGCCCTGAGCGCCTATCTCGAGCGCTACGGCATGCGCTGCGTCGGTGAGATCGACATCGGTCGGCCGCGGTGGAGCGAGCGACCGGGCGCGCTCGTCCCGGTGATCCTCGGCAACGTCGACAACGCCGAGCCCGGCGCCGCCCGCCGCCACCTCGAACACGGCCTCGAGGTGGCGCGGGACAAGGAGCGCGACCTGCTCGAGCGCGTGCGCGCGCTGCCCGACGGAGGGCGCAGGGCCGAGGAGACCAAGGCCATGATCGACCGGCTGAGAACGTTCATCGGGTACCGGGAGTACCCCAAGTACGGCATGGTCAGCCGCTACCTCGTCTACAAGAAGGCCCTGCTGGGGGAGGCCGGACGGCTCGTGCGCGACGGGGTGCTGCGCGACCGGGACGACATCTTCTTCCTCCGGTTCGACGAGCTGCACGAGGTGGCCCGCACCGGGCGGGCCGATCACGGTCTCATCGTGCGACGCCGCGAGGCCCTCGCCGGGTACCGGAGGCTGACCCCGCCCCGCGTGCTCACCTCGGACGGCGAGACGTTCACCGGGGCCTACCGGCGGGCGGACCCGCCGCTCGGCGCGCTGGCCGGGTTGGCGGTCTCGCGCGGGACCGTCGAGGGACGCGCCCGCGTCGTCGCGGACCTGTCCGAGGCCCGCCTCGAGCCCGGCGACATCCTGGTCACGGCGTTCACCGATCCCGGCTGGTCGCCCGCGTTCGTCACGATCGCCGCCCTGGTGACCGAGGTGGGCGGGCTGATGACCCACGGCGCCGTGGTCGCCCGGGAGTACGGCCTGCCGGCCGTCGTGGGCGTGACCGGCGCCACCCGGCTGATCGGGGACGGGCAGCGGATCCGCGTGGACGGCACGAACGGCCACGTCGAGATCCTCACCTAGCGGCGTCGCTCATCCCGTGCCGCTCACCCGCCCCGGCCTCGTCCCCGGCCTCGCGGGCCCGCATCCGCTCGCGCTGCGGGACGACGACGTAGGCGGGGTCGCGGGCGGTGACCATCCCGGCCTCGAAGACGCCGAACCGGGTGGCGGCCGAGGACGCGTTGAGCAGGAGCCCGGCGACCCCGCCGAGGACCCGTCCCCGGCGTCCGCGCACGACACCGGAGGCGACCGCGGCGAGGGCGCCGAGCGCGGTCGCGGCGCGGGAGGCCTTCAGGACCGCACCGGCCCGGCCCGTGGTGTAGGCGGTCGCGGAGTACCCGATCCGCTTCTCCAGCACCGACATCGCGGCCACCTCCAGCACCGCGCCGGCGACCGCGACCCGCCGTGCGGGAACCGCGTCGCGCCCGGCGAGCAGGCCCACCCCGCCCCCGGAGGCGAGCGCGCTGCCGGCGAAGACGAACGGGAGCTCCCGGTGGGCCTCGTGCCAGCCGGGCACGGCGGTGTCGGAGAGCAACACCGCGGTGTAGGTCGTCATGGCAGGCCCGAGCACCCCGGCGGCGAGGCCGGAGGCGCGCGCCAGGCCGGGGAACAGCCCGGTCAGCTCGGCCGCCGCGGCCGCCCCGGCCACGGTGCCGAACGGGGCGAGGATCCAGGACCCGACCGAGAGCGGCGACGTCGGCTTGAACACCCGCATCATGTGCAGGAACCGGGTGGGCCGCCCCAGGTCGTGGATCAGGAACCCGACGCTGGTCACGGCCCCACCGGCCGCGGCGATCCGCCCGACCCGGCGCAGCGACCGGCGTCCGGTCAGGTCGCCGAGCGCGCCCAGCGACGCCGAGACACCCGCCATCCCGCCCAGGTAGAGGTAGGCCGGGACGTCGGGCACCTTCCACACCGGAGGCTTGATGATCGGCCGGTCGTAGTAGGACCGGAACTCGGCCTCGGGCACCATCAGCGCCTCGCCACGGCCGCCCGTACGGCGCCGCCGCCCGCCGCCCGCGTCCTGCGGTGCGGGCGCCACGTCGGGCGTCGCGGCGGGGGAGCTCGTGGTCGGGGCGCCCGGCGCGGGCGGGGCCTGCGCCCGGGTGGCGGGCCCGCCGAGTCCGAGCACGCCGGCCGCGGTCCGCAGCCGCTCCCGCACGGTCATCGCCGGGCCCCGACGAACGCGGCGGCGACGGTCCCGGCCACGGTGAGCGCCGCCGCGGCGGCGTGGCGCCACATCGAGGGCAGGTCCTTCGTGGTCACCACCGGGTCCGGTGGCAGGCCGTAGACCTCCGGCTCGTCGAGGAGCAGGAAGAACGCGCCGTCCCCGCCGACCCCGTCGTCGGGGTCGTGCCCGTAGAGCCGGGCTTCCGGGACGCCCCGCTCGTGCAGGGTCGCGAGCCGGGCGTCGGCGCGCTCGCGCAGCTCGTCCAGGTTCCCGAACATGATCGACTCTGTGGGGCAGGCCGTGGCGCAGGCGGGCATCATGCCCTCGCCGAGCCGGTCCTGGCACATCGTGCACTTGAACGCCCCGCCGTCGCCCTTGCGCTGGTCGATCACGCCGTAGGGACAGGCCGGGATGCAGTAGCCGCAGCCGTTGCAGATGTCGTCCTGGACCAGCACGGTGCCGTGCTCGGTGCGGATCAGCGCCCCGGTCGGGCAGACGTCCAGGCAGGCGGCGTGCGTGCAGTGCTTGCACACGTCCGAGGACATCAGCCAGCGGACCTCGGTGGCGTCACCCTCGCGGTCCGCCCCGGGGTTCACCGCGCCGGGCAGCTCGGTACCGGGCATGCCCAGGTCGACCGGGACCGACGTGGTGGCCGGCACCCGCTGCTCGACGAACGCGACGTGCCGGTAGGTCGAGGCGCCCAGCCCGCCGGAGTTGTCGTAGCTCATCCCGGTCAGGCCGAGCACGTCGCCCTCGGCGCCGTGCTCGCCGACGCCGTCGGCCGGCAGCGCGTTCCACTCCTTGCAGGCGACCTCGCAGGCCTTGCAGCCGATGCAGACGCTGGTGTCGGTGAAGAAGCCGACGCGCGGCGGGTGGTCCTCGGTGTACCCCGCGTCCGCGGACGGGTCCGCGAGCGGTCCGGACAGCGAATTGACCATTCAGTCCTCCAGGCCGGCGCGACGCCGGTAGTCGGAGAGGAACGCGACCAGCGCGGGTCCACGCGGACGTCGTCCGGGACGGATGTCGCAGGTGGCGGCCTTGGTCTCCATGATGTGCACGTTCGGGTCGAGCGCGACGCCGAGCAGCTCGTTCGCGGCGTCACCGGTGGACAGTCCGTTGGGCCCCCAGTGCCACGGCACGCCGATCTGGTGGATCACCGTCTCGCCGTGCTCGCCGTTGCCGACCCGCAGCGGTTTGGCCCGCTCGGTGACCAGGATGCGGCCCTCGATCGCCGAGCGCGCGGTGACCACGTGCGCCCAGCCAGCGTGGGTGAGCCCGCGCTCGCGGGCCAGCTCGGGGGAGACCTCGAGGAACATCTGGGGCATCAGCTCGTTGAGGTGCGGGGTCCACCGGCTCATCCCGCCCGCGGTGTGCTGCTCGGTGACCCGGAACGTGGTGAACACGAAGGGGAAGATCGCCGAGGCGGCGGTGCCGGGCTCGGGGTGGTAGCGGTTGCCGTGCCGGTCGAACTGCTGGCGGGCCGGGTTGGCCCGCTGCGCCGGGTAGAGCGCGTTGCCGACCGGGGACTCCTGCGGCTCGTAGTGCGCGGGCACCGGGCCGTCGGCGAGCCCGGCCGGGGCGTGCAGCCAGGCCCGCCCGTCGGCCTGCATGACGAACGGCTCCGTCCCGCCGATCGCCGCGGCCGAGCGTGCGTCCGCGGGCGGCTCGTAGTCGGGGGCGGTGGTGACCGGGAAGTCGGGCACGTCGAGCCCGGTCCAGCGCTCGCCGTCCCACCACACGTGACGCTTGCGCTCGCTCCACGGGTTGCCCTCGGGGTCGGCCGAGGCCCGGTTGTAGAGGATCCGGCGGTTCATCGGCCACGCCCAGCCCCACTCCGGGGCGACCAGGGTCTGCTCGGTGTGCGGTCGGCGGCGCATCGACTGGTTGACCCCGTCGGCGTAGACGCCGCAGTAGATCCAGCAGCCCGAGGTGGTGGACCCGTCGGCCTTCAACGAGGTGTACCCCGGCAGCGGGTCGCCGTCGGCGTCGGCCCCGTTGATCTCGCGCAGCACCGCGTCCGCGCTCGGGTCGCCGTGCTCGTCGACCGGGTAGTCCCAGGTGAGGTCCTGCAGCGGCCGGTCCAGGGGGTCGGTGGAGTCGGCCAACCGCTGCTTGATCCGCCGGCCGAGCTCGTAGTAGAACCACAGGTCGCTGCGGCAGTCCCCGGCCGGTTCGACGGCCTTGTGGTGCCACTGCAGCAGCCGCTGCGTGTTGGTGAACGTGCCGTCCTTCTCGGTGTGCGAGGCGGCGGGCAGGAAGAACACCTCGGTGCCGATGTCCTCGGTGACCATCTCGCCGGTCTCGATCTCGGGCCCGTCCTTCCAGAACGTGGCCGTCTCGATCATGTTCAGGTCCCGGACGACGAGCCAGTCCAGCTCGGCCAGCCCGGCCCGCTGCATCCGGGCGTTGGCGGTGCCGACGGCCGGGTTCTCGCCGATCACGAAGTAGCCGGGGACCTCGCCCTTCGCCTGCTCCATCACGGTGTGGAAGCTGGAGTGGTCGCCGTTGAGGCGCGGCAGGTAGTCGAAGCACCAGTCGTTGTCCGCGGTCGCCGCGTCGCCCCACCAGGCCTTGAGCAGGCTCACCAGGTAGGCGTCCATGTCGCCCCAGAAGCCCTTGTCCCCGGCGTTGTTGTGCACGAACCGCTCCAGGTCCTGCTCGCGGTGCGCGTGCGGCATCGGGATGTAGCCCGGGAGCAGGTCGAACAGGGTCGGGATGTCGGTGGAGCCCTGGATGCTCGCGTGCCCGCGCAGCGCCAGGATGCCCCCGCCGGGGCGCCCGATGTTGCCCAGCAGCGCCTGCAGGATCGACGCCGCCCGGATGTACTGCACGCCCACCGTGTGGTGGGTCCATCCCACGGCGTAGCAGAAGGCGCTGGTCCGCTCCCGGTTCGAGTTCGAGGTCAGCGCGTCGGCGAGCCGGGCGAACGTCTGCTCGTCGATGCCGCACACCTCGCGCACCATCGCCGGGGTGTAGCGGGCGTAGTGCTTGCGCAGCTGCTGGAACACGCACCGCGGGTCCTGCAGGGTGTCGTCGCGGTGCGGGGTGGCGTTCATCGGGGCCCCGCCCGAGCCGGCGATCTGGCCGCGCTCCTGGGAGGGCACCTGGATGCGTTCGTCACGCTCCCCGGCGGCGGCTTCGACCGTCACGTCGTCGTACTGCCAGCTGGAGGGGTCGTAGGTGCCGGTCTCCGGGTCGTAGCCGGAGAACAACCCGGCCAGGTCCTCGGTCCCGGCGAAGTCCTCGCGCAGGATCATCGGCGCGTTGGTGTAGGCGCGCACGTACTCGTCGAAGAAGAGCTCGTTCTCCAGCACGTGGTGGATCAGCCCGCCGAGCAGCGCGATGTCGGTGCCGGCCCGGATCGGGACGTGCAGGTCGGCCACCGCCGAGGTGCGCGTGAACCGCGGGTCCACGTGGATCACCGTCGCCCCGCGCTTCTTCGCCTCCATCACCCACTGGAACCCGACCGGGTGCGCCTCGGCCATGTTCGAGCCCTGGATCACGATGCAGTCGGAGTTGACCAGGTCCTGCTGGTAGTTCGTGGCGCCGCCACGACCGAACGAGGTCCCCAGACCGGGGACGGTGGAGGAGTGTCAAATGCGGGCCTGGTTCTCCACCTGCACCGCGCCCATCGCGGTGTAGAGCTTCTTCATGAGGTAGTTCTCCTCGTTGTCGAGGGTCGCTCCTCCGAGGCTCGCGATGCCCATCGTGCGGTGCAGGTGCCGGCCCAGCTCGTCGGTGTCCTGCCAGGTCCTGCGCCGCGTCTCCAGCACCCGGTCGACGATCATGTCGACGGCGGTGTCGAGGTCGAGGTCCTCCCACTCGGTGCCGTGCGGGCGCCGGTAGCGGACCGTCGTGACCCGGGACGGCGACGTGACCAGCGACAGCGACGAGGAGCCCTTCGGGCACAGCCGGCCGCGGCTGATCGGCGAGTCCGGGTCACCCTCGATCTGGGTGATCTCGCCGTCGCGCGAGTACACGTCCTGCCCGCAGCCGACCGCGCAGAACGGGCAGATCGACTTCGTGACGGTGTCGGCGTCGCGGGTCCGGGCGTGCCAGTTCTCGGTGGCCTCCGACCGCGACGCGGTGCCGCGCCCCAACGGGTCGTCCCCGGTCAGCTGGCGATACACCGGCCACGACTCGATCCACGTCCGTACTCCCACGATCTTCCCTTTCCCGCGTCGCGCCCCGGCAAACCGCCCGGCCCGATCAACTTCCCGGGCCATCGTGCGCCCGCGGCCGCGATTTCGCGCATCGCGGAGCGTCGCGGTCGTCGACCGGCACGGTCGGCGGAGTCCCCCCACCCCGTGGTGGCCCGCGCGGGGGGTGGGGGCGCCGCTCTGCGCCGCGGGGCGCACCGGCCGTAGGGTGCCGCGCCGTGAGCCCCGCTTCTGCCGCCTCCGAGCCCCCGACGTCCGAGCCGCCGGGGGCACCGGGATCGACGCCGGAACCCGCCGCGTCGCCCGGCCCGGCGCCGGGCCGGACCCGTTCGGTCGTCGGGCTGCTGGCCGACCCGGGACTGCCCACCGAGCTCGCGCACCGGCTGACCGGGGAGCTGCCAGAGCTGCTGTCCCGGCACGCCGGCGGGCGGTGGGAGGTCCGGGTCGACGACACCGAGATCGCGCTCGACGAGAACGGCGCCCTCCCGATGGTCGAGATCGGCCGCCGGGTCCGGGACCGCGAGGGCTACGACGCGGTCGTGCTGCTCTCCGACCTGCCGCGCCGCGCGGGCGCCCAGCCCGTGGTCGCCGACGCCGGGACCGCGCAGCGGGTCGGCATGGTGTCTCTGCCCGCGCTGGGCGCCCTGGCCCAGCGGCGGCGTACCCGCGACACGGTGCTGCGGCTGGTCACCGGGCACCTGCTGCCGGGCTCCGGGGAACCGGAGGCCCAGGACCGCTCCGGCGCGGCCGGGGCGCTGGTCCGGATCGACCCGGACCGGGGCGAGGAGTCCGACACCGGCTCGGCCGGCGCCGAGGACGAGGTCGACGTGCGGCTCGCGCTCGCCGGTGCCCGCGGCAGGTTGCGGCTGCTGACCGGCATGGTCCGGGCGAACCGGCCGTGGCGTCTGGTGCCGAGCCTGTCCCCGGCGATCGCCGCCGCCGCGGCCGGGGCGGCGTTCGGGATCTTCTACTCCAACATCTGGTCGCTGGCCGTCTCGCTCGGGATCGTGCGGCTGGTCGTGGTCACGCTGATGGCGCTGGTCGCGATGGTCACCTGGCTGAGCCTCGACCACCAGCTCTGGGAGCGGCGCCGCGACCGGTCGCTGCGCGAGGAGGCGGTCCTGTCCAACGCCTCGACCGTGCTGACCGTCGGGACGGGCGTGCTGGTCATGTTCGCCCTGCTGTTCGCGATGGCCCTGGTCGCGACCGCGGTCGTGATCCCGCCGGCCTACCTGGGCTCGACGCTGATGCGCGAGGCCGGCGTCGCCGACTACGTGGCCGTCGCGTGGCTGTCCTGCGCGATGGGCACCGTCGCCGGCGCGCTCGGCTCCGGGTTCGCCGACGACGGCGCCGTCCGGCAGGCCGCCTACAGCCGTCGCGAGCAGGAGCGCCGGGCCCGGCTCGACCGGCAGGACGACGAGGCGGGCTGACGCGGGTCTCCGGGTGTGCGCCGGTCCGCGGGCGCGCCGGCGGGGGCGGGTTTCGGACGCGTCAGGGCGGGCACCCCCCGGTGTCCCGGGACACGTCGTGATCGTGCGTGCCCGCATCCCGCACCGCCTGTGCGACCGGCGGTGACCACCACCGAGGAGGACCCGTGACGTCTGCTTCGCAGCGCAGCGCGACCACCACCGACTCCGGCGCCCCGGTCGAGAGCGACGAGCACTCGCTCACCCTCGGGCCCGACGGCCCGATCCTGCTCCAGGACGCCTACCTGATCGAGCAGATGGCGCAGTTCAACCGCGAGCGCATCCCGGAGCGCCAGCCGCACGCCAAGGGCAGCGGCGCGTTCGGGCGGTTCGAGGTGACCAACCCCGAGATCGCGCGGTACACGCGGGCCGCGCTGTTCCAGCCCGGTGCCACGACCGAGCTGGTGGCCCGCTTCTCCACCGTGGCCGGCGAGCGCGGAAGCCCGGACACCTGGCGTGACCCGCGGGGGTTCGCGCTGAAGTTCTACACCTCCGAGGGCAACTACGACATGGTCGGGAACAACACCCCGGTCTTCTTCGTCAAGGACCCGATGAAGTTCCAGCACTTCATCCGGTCGCAGAAGCGCCTGGCCGCGAACAACCTGCGCGACCACGACATGCAGTGGGACTTCTGGACGCTGTCGCCGGAGTCCGCGCACCAGGTGACCTGGCTGATGGGCGACCGCGGGATCCCGCGCACCTGGCGGCACATGAACGGCTACACCTCCCACACCTACATGTGGACCAACGCCGAGGGCGTGCGCAGCTGGGTCAAGTACACGTTCAAGACCGACCAGGGCCAGGAGTACTTCACCCAGCACGAGGCCGACCAGATGGCCGCGGCGGACACCGACTACCACACCCGCGACCTGTGGGAGCACATCCGCGACGGCGAGTTCCCGAGCTGGACGATGTACGTGCAGGTCATGCCGTACGAGGACGCCGAGAACTACCGGTTCAACCCGTTCGACCTGACCAAGGTGTGGCCGCACGCCGACTACCCGTTGATCGAGGTCGGCAGGATGACGCTGGACCGCAACCCGAGCGACTACCACGCCGAGATCGAGCAGGCGGCGTTCCAGCCGAACAACCTGGTGCCCGGCATCGGTCCGAGCCCGGACCGGATGCTGCTGGCCCGGCTGTTCTCCTACGCCGACTCGCACCGGTACCGGGTCGGCACCAACTACCAGCAGCTCCCGGTGAACGCGCCGAAGGTGCCGGTGCACAGCTACTCCAAGGACGGCGCGATGCGCTTCACCGGCGTCACCGACCCGGTGTACGCGCCGAACTCGAAGGGGGGCCCGGCGGCCGACACCCAGAACCACGGCACGCCGCCGAGCTGGCACGCCGACGGTGAGATCACCCGAGCCGCCTACGTCTCGCACGCCGAGGACGACGACTGGGGCCAGCCCGGCACGCTGGTCCGCGAGGTGATGGACGACGAGGCGCGCGAGCGCCTGGTGGACAACGTCGTGGGGCACCTGCTCAACGGCGTCTCCGAGCCGGTCCTCCAGCGGGCGTTCGAGTACTGGCGCAACATCGACAAGGGGATCGGGGACCGGATCGCCGCCGGCGTCGACTCCCAGCGCGCCGAGAAGGACCCGAAGGCCGCAGAGCAGGGCAACCCGGCGCGGGAGAGCATGCAGCGCAAGGCTTGACCCCGCGCGTCGGCCGTCTCGACGGCCCGACCGCACCGGCACCGGCGGCGGTCGTCCCTCCCGGGGCGGCCGCCGCCGTCGTGTGCGGTCCGGTGTGTCGGCCGATTCCGCGTCCGCGGGCGCGCCGGGCGTGGCACGGTGCTCCCATGCACGTCGACGAGACCTGCCCGCACTGCGGTTCGTCGTCGGTCACCGCGATCGGCCCCGCGCGGCCCTACGCCCCGCCGCCCGGGCTCCCGGCCGAGGGGGCCCGGGTCGACCGCCCGGACGACGAGCCGGACCGCCGGTGCCTGACGTGCGCCTTCGGCTGGCCGATCAGCGACCCCTACCCGCGATGGCCGCTGCCGACCGATCCCGGATGGCTGAGCCCGGACGACCACCGGCGCGCGTGCGCGCTGATCGACGAACGCCTCCGCGTGACGACCCGGGTCTGCGACGCCGTGCGCGCCTCCGCCTCCGACGCCGAGGAGTCCCTGGCCGCCTACGCCGACCTGGGCGACTGGCTCGCGCAGCGCTACGACGACATCCTGGGGGACCCGGTGGGCGCGGGCATGGACCGGCTCGTCGTCCCCGCCGACCGCAGCGACCTGGTCCGGGTGCTGGAGGCGGCCAACCGCGTGTGCCGGGCACTGGAGCTGGTGCGCTCGGCCTCGGTGGCCGAGTACGACGGCGACGTCGCGGAGGTCGGTCGCCGGCTGGTCGAGTTCGACCGGCTCGGTCGCGACCTCGCCGTGGACCTGCCCGGCCGTCCCCGGCCCGTCGTGCCCGCCGGGGAGACGGGGGCCGACGAGGCGGACGAGGCCGAGGCGACGCTGGCGGAACTCCTGCGCACCGGGGCACCGGACGCGCCCGTGGCGGCCGACGAGTCGTGGGACTCGGTGGTGGAGATCGCGACCGCGGTCTTCGCCCGGCACGGCTCGGCGCTGCCCTGGGCCCGCGAGGCCTGGCAGGTGCTCGGCGAGGCCGGGCTGACCGCGTTCGTGACCCACGTCGACCGGGCGCGCGTCGCGTGCCGGCTGCTCTGCCTCGACGTGCTGCGCCAGGAGTTCGACGTGCGGATGTTCGACGGCGGGGCGCCCGGCTACTGGACCCTCGACGTCGACGCCCTGCTCGACGCCGTCGACGGGGTCGACCCGGTGGTGCTGGGCATGCTGGCCGAGCAGGACGATCTCGGCCTCGACCTCGAGGCCGACGGCGAGCCCGAGGAGGGATGGTGCCGCGCCGTGGTCGAGGCGGTGGTCCGGCAGGAGTGCTCCGAGGTCGTGTGGGCGCTGCGCTGCCATCAGCGCGACGCCGTCGTCTTCGCCTCGCTCTGGGCCGCCGCCCGCGACGACGTCCGGTACCCGCTCTCGCGGGACGCGATCGCCTGGATCGTCGACTCGGACCTGTCGGCGGACAAGATGGTCGCCTACGAGTGGATCGCCGACGGGATGCCGATCGACTGAGGCGACGCCGCGCCGAACGGGCTTCCACCTGCGACGACGGGCCTGTTCTGGAGGACCTGGAGAGCCGGGCACGTGCCGGAACGCTCGACTTCGGCGGACGCACCTCACCGGCGGCGCTGCGGATGCCGGCCTGTGCCGCCGCGATCGTCCCCATCGTCATGAACGGCGCGGGCCGGCCTCTCGACGTCGTACGCGCGACGCGCACCGTCCCCGAGGGTCTCCGCCGCGCGGTCACCGCCCGCGACCGTGGGTGCGCGCATCCCGGATGCGACCGGCCACCGGGATCCTGGAGTTCGTTCCACCGGCATGGATCGATCCGGATCGACGACCGCGCCGGCAACCCGGACGGATGGTCGACCTCCCGGTTCCGCGCCGGGTCGGGCCGGTGGCGCCGTCCGGCGGGAGCGATCGCGGATACGCCGTGCGCATCGCCGACCTGGACGGCCCGTCCGGCGTGCCCGCCCGCTGATCGTGGGGCTCCCGCGGTGGGCGACGCCCACGTCAGCGCAACGACGCCCGGCCGGCGCGTGACGTCACCCTCTCGCCCGATGTCGTCCCGGTTGTTGTGGAGTGCGGGCCGGGGCCCGTCATCGCAGTTCGCCGCGGTGCCGTGTGGGGGCGTCGGTCGTCCCGCGCTGAGCCATCGGTGGTGACCGTAGGTGGTCGGACCGCATCCCGGCCGCCGTCCGCGAACTGCGTGCCGCCGTCGTGGAGGCGCCGGGGCCGACACCGGAGGCAGGCGTCTCAGCACCCGCTCAGGATCCCGGGCCAGTCTGGGAGGGTGCGCCCGGAACGTCGGGGCCGTAGCGGATGAGGAACGGGGGAGTCCATGACCTGGTTGGACATACTCGTCGTGTTGATCGTGGTCGCCGCCGCGATCGGGGGGTTCCGCGCGCTGGGCGGAGCCGCGCGCGGGGGACGGCTGCTCGGGTTGCTGGTCGGGGCCGGTGTGGGGGCCGCGTTCAGCGGGCGGCTGGCCGGGTACGGGTCGAGCGTCGGGGCGGCCTACGTGCTGGTGCTGATCGGGGCCGTGGCCGGGCTGCTGCTCGGCGTCCTGGTCGGCGGGTTCCTGGGCGGGCTGGTGTCGCGGGTGCTGCTCCGGGGCCGGTTGTCCCTGCTGGACCGGCTGGTCGGGGCCGTGACCGGCGGTGCGTCGGCGCTGCTGCTGATCTGGCTGGTCTCCTGGCTCCTCCCGGCCGTGGTGGGCCCCGGCCCGCTGGACCCGGTCACCTCGATCGGGGACGCGCTCGGTGGGCGGAGCGTGATCGTCGACTCGGTCGAGCAGGTGCTGCCGGACACCACCGAGACCGTGCGCGTGCTCGTCGGTGAGGTGACGCCGCCGCCCCGGTGAACGGGGTCCCGACCGGGGGCGTGACCGGCCGCTCGCCCGCCGGTCGGACGGGCCGCGCGGGCGCGCCGGAATGACCTTGATCGTGGGCGGCACGGCTACTGTGTGGTGTGCGAAAGTGCCCATCGCGACGTCGCGGCGGCGTCGTGACGGATCGGGGGCGGAATGACGGCAGACGGCAGGGACGCCGCGCAGGCGGTCGTGCTCACGCAGACGCGCTCGGCCACCGAGCGGTCGTTGCTGGAGAGGTGGGCGTCCGAGCAGTACCCCGGGGCGCCGGTCGTCGGCTTCGGCGACGGTCCGGCGGCGCCGCCGGAGCTGGAGCCCCGGCTGGACCGCGACGAGACGGTCGTCGTCCCGGTCCGGATCGCCTGGATCCCGCCGGAGGGCGAGTCGGGTGCGGTCAGCCGCGTCACCGAGCTGGTGTCGGTGATGGCGATGCGGCGGGCGCCGTGGCGGCTGCACGGGCAGATGGCCCGGCGCGTCCCGGAGTCCGCGCGGGTGGTGGCCGGCGAGCCCGCGTCCGTCGGCGACCTGGTCGCGCGGTTCGCCGCCCAGGAGGGCGGGCGGCCCTCCGAGGGCGCCGGACGCTCCGGCGCGTTCGCCCGGTTCGTGGTGCGCCAGGCGACGCTGGCGTGTGACCGCAGCGAGCGCCGCCTGCTCGGTGACCGCTACAAGGTGCCGCGCCGGATGGTCGAGCAGATCACCGCCTCCGCCCGGTTCCGCGCGCTGGCCGAGCGACTCTCGGGCGAGGTCGGCAAGCCGAGCACCGAGGTCGCGCACGACCTGGAGTCCTGCCTGCACGAGATGGCCGCGGTGCAGAGCCCGCCGGCGATCGACACGTTCCGGACGTTGATGGGGCCGCTGCACGCCAAGGCCTGGGACGTGCAGGTCGACGAGGCCGGGCTGGAGCGGCTGCGCGAGCTGAACAAGGAGCACGCGCTGGTCTTCCTGCCCTCGCACCGCTCCTACTCCGACCCGCTGCTGTTCGCCGAGGTGCTGCACGCGCGCGACTTCCCCCGCAACCACGTGCTGGGCGGGAACAACCTGTCGTTCTGGCCGATGGGCGCGCTGGGACGCCGGGCCGGGATCGTGTTCATCCGGCGGACCTTCGGCGGCGACACGATCTACAAGGCCGCGATCCAGGAGTACCTGGGCCACCTGATGGCCAAGCGGTTCAACCTCGAGTGGTACATCGAGGGCGGCCGCAGCCGTACCGGCAAGCTGCGCCGGCCCCGCTACGGCCTGCTGCGCTACCTGGCCGCGGCGTTGGAGGAACGCCCCGGGGTGGACGCGATCCTGGTACCGGTCTCGATCGTCTACGACCAGCTGCACGAGGTCGGCGCGATGGCCGCCGAGCAGCGCGGCGGGTCGAAGAAGGCCGAGGGTCTGGGCTGGCTGGCCGGCTACTTCCGCGACCAGCGCAACCACATCGGCACCGCCCGGGTGCGCTTCGCGGAGCCGTTCTCGCTGCGGGAGGCCCTCGCCGAGTCCGAGCACGGCTCGGCGCAGCTGGAGAAGGTCGCGTTCCGGGTGTGTGCCGGGATCAACCGCGTCAGCCCGGCGACGGCGACGTCGCTGGTCACGTTCGCGCTGCTGACCGCGCGCGACCGGGCGCTGACCCTGCAGCAGCTCCGCGACGTCGTCGCGCCGCTGGCCGACTACCTGGAGGCGCGCGGCGTGCCGGTGCCGGTGGCCGAGCTGCGGACCCGGCACGGGCTGCGGATGACGCTGGACCGGCTCGCCGACGCGCACGTGGTGACGATCTACGAGGGCGGCACGGAGCCGGTGTTCGGGATCCGCGCCGGGCGCCACCACGTCGCCGCGTTCTACCGCAACGGCGCGCTGCACCACCTGCTCAACCGGGCGCTGACCGAGGTGGCCCTGCTGCGGGCCGGCGACGCCGCGGACGGCGACGACCTGCTCGAGCTCGGCTGGCGGGAGCTGACCCGCCTGCGCGACCTGCTCAAGTTCGAGTTCTTCTTCTCCGACAAGCGCGAGTTCGCCGCGGAGATCCGGAGCGAGCTGTCGGTGCTCGACCCCGACTGGCGGCTGAGCACCGCGCGCCCCGCGGCCGCCCGGTCCGTGCTGCGTCAGACGCCCCTGCTGGTGGCGCCGGGGGTGCTGCGGTCGTTCCTGGACGCGCAGCTGGTGGTCGCCGAGCAGCTGCTCGCCCTGGACACCGCCCCGCCCGCCGACCGGGACGCGTTCCTGGAGACCTGCCTCGGCGTGGGCCGGCAGATGCTGCTGCAGCACCGGCTCGACCGCGCGGACTCGGTGTCCCGCGAGCTCTACGCCACGGCCCTGCGGCTGGCCGACAACCGCGGCCTGGTCGATCCGGGTGGGGACGAGGGGTCCCGCGAGCGCGGGGCCGGGACGGGCTGGGCGCCGGTGGACGAGCGTCGCCGCGCCTGGCGCGAGGAGCTGGCCGGACTGATCGACGACCTGACACGCATCGGACGCCTGGAACGGGCGCGACTGGAGGTGGTCCTGGGTGGCCGTACCGAGGACGGCGCGGGTGGAGCGGGCATCGGTACCGAGAGCGGCACAGGCTCCGGCCCGGACCGGGCGGGAGACACCGGTGTCGCAAGCTGAGCGTCTCCGCGCGATCCGCGCGGTCCCGCCGGGCCCGGACACGGTGGCCTACTTCGACTACGACGGCACGATCATCGACGGCTACTCGGCGGGCGCGTTCTACCGCAGGCGCCTGCGCGAGTTCGACGTCGGCGCCGTCGAGCTGCTGCGCACGATCGCGGCCGGTCTGCGCGGCATCCGCACCAACGACGACTTCCGTGAGTTCCTCGCGCTCACGCTGGCGACCTGGGAGGGGCGGACCGAGAGGGAGCTCCTCGAGTTGGGCCGGAAGCTGTTCGTCTCCGAGATCGCCGGGCAGCTGCACCAGGAGGCCTGGGAGCTCGTCGCCACGCACAAGGAGTGCGGGCACACCGTCGTCATGGCGTCCTCGGCCACCCGGTTCCAGGTGCAGCCGATGGCCGACGAGCTGGGCGCGGACAGGGTCCTGTGCACCGAGCTGGAGGTCCGCGACGGCGTGCTGACCGGGCGACCGGACGGCACGCCGCTGTGGGGCCCGGGCAAGGCCGCGGCCGTCGTCGACGACGCCCACGAGCGCGGCGTCGACCTGCAGAACTGCTTCGGCTACGCCAACGGCACCGAGGACGTCGACTTCCTCTCCGCGGTCGGGCACCCGGTGGCGGTGTCGCCGACCGACTCGCTGCGGGCCCTGGCCACCGAGAGGGGCTGGCCGATCCTGGACTGCGCGCCGCGCGGGGGGCTGCTGCCCGACGTCTCCGACGTGGCCCGCACCGCGGTGTTCTACGGCGGGATGCTCGGCGGGTTCGGGGCCGCGGTCGGTGCCGGGCTGCTGCGCGGGTCGCGGCGGACGTTCATCGACCTGGCCTGCGGGGTCGGCGCGGACATCGGGTTCGGGCTGGCGGGGATCGACGTCGAGGTCACCGGTGCCGAGCACCTGGTCTCCGCGCGGCCGTGCGTGTTCCTGTTCAACCACCAGTCCAAGTTCGACGTGCCCATCCTGATGAAGCTGCTGCGCGGCGGGTTCACCGGCGTGGCGAAGAAGGAGGCGGCCTCGATCCCGCTGTGGGGTCAGCTGTTCCAGGTCGCCGACGTCGCGTTCATCGACCGCAGCAACACCGTCAAGGCCCGCGAGGCCCTCGAGCCGGCCGTGCGCACGCTGCGCGAGGACGGCATCTCGCTGGCGATGGCACCGGAGGGCACGCGCTCGCCGACGCCGAAGCTCGGCCCGTTCAAGAAGGGTGCGTTCCACATCGCGATGCAGGCCGGCGTCCCGGTCGTCCCGATCGTGATCCGCAACGCGGGCGAGATCATGTGGCGGGGCGCGCAGACGCTGCGCCCGGGCACCGTCGAGGTCGCCGTGCTGGAACCGGTGGACACCGCGGACTGGCGGCGCGAGACCGTCGCGCAGCACGCCGAGGACGTCCGGGACCGCTTCGTCGAGACGCTGGCGCACTGGCCGGGGGACCGCTGACCATGTCGCAGAGGCTGTCCTGGGGCACCGCCCGGGAGATGTCGCCGTTCGAGGTCATGATGTGGCGCGCGGAGTCCGACCCGCGACTGCGCGCGCCGGTGATGGCGCTGGAGATCCTGGACACCACACCGGACTGGGACCGGGTGACCGACGCGCACGACTGGGCGTCGCGGATGGTGCCACGGTTCCGGGAGCGCGTGCGCGACGCCCTGGGCGGGCTGGGCACGCCCTACTGGATCCAGGACGGCGCGTTCGACCTGCACTACCACCTGCGCCGGGTACGCCTGCCCGGCGACGGCACCTGGGACGACCTCGCCGCCGTCGCCGAGCGGGTGATGATGACCCCGTTCGACCGGGAGCGTCCGCCGTGGGAGGCGACGCTGGTCGAGGGCCTGTCCGGCGGCCGGTCGGCCTACCTGCTCAAGATGCACCACGTGCTCACCGACGGCCTGGGCGCGATCCAGCTGCTGAGCCAGCTGCACTCGCGGCGACGTGAGCACGACCCGGACAAGCCCCAGCCCAAGGCTCCCGAGCCGGAGCCGGTGGACCACTTCGGTGAGGTCGACCGGTTCGTCCGCCGGGAGATGGGGATCGTGCCGACGGCCGCCCGCGCCACCCGTGACGTGCTGGGCGCCCTGGCCCACCCGGTCAGCGCCGTCACCGAGACCGTCCGGTACCTGGACTCGGCGGCCCGGGTGCTCTCGCCCCCCTCCGGGGCGAGCTCGGACCTGCTGCGCCCGCGCGGGCTGTCCTGGCGGTTCGCCGCCCTGGACGTCGGCTTCGCCGACCTGCGCGCGGCCGGTAAGGCGGTGGGCGGGTCGTTCAACGACACCTACCTCGCCGCCCTGCTCGGGGGGTTCCGGCTCTACCACCTCGAGTCCGGGCACCAGGTGCCCGCCGAGGCCGCGTTGCGGGTCTCGGTGCCGGTCTCGATCCGCCGTTCCGGCGACGGCCACGGCGGGAACCGCTTCGCGCCGGCCCGGATCAGCGGACCGATGGGGATCGTCGACCCGGCCGAGCGGATCGCGGCGATCTCGGCCCAGATGCGGGCCGCCCGCGCGGAACCGGCGCTGGAGAGCACGGACGTGGTGGCGCCGCTGCTGGCCCGCTTGCCCGGCCCGCTGCTGACCATGGTCGGGGGCCGGACCACCACGGGGAACGACCTGCAGGCCAGCAACGTGCCGGGCCTGCCGTTCGACGCGTACCTGTGCGGGGCCCGGATCGAGCGGGTCTACCCGTTCGCGCCGCTGCCCGGCTGCGCCGCGATGATCACCCTCGTCACGCACGGTGACCTGTGCTGCATCGGGGCCAACCTGGACGCGGCCGCGATCACCGACCGGGCGCTGTTCACCGACTGCCTGGTGCGCGGGTTCACCGAGGTACTGGCGTTGAACCCGGGGTCGGCCGACCCGGTGCTGCCGCGGTGAGCCGGCCTCCGGTGGTGCCGCCTCCCTACCACCGCGGCGGGGTGGGGACACCGCTGGTGCTCCTGCACGGCATGACGTCGTCGTGGCGGGCGTGGCGTCCGATCCTGCCGATGCTCGAACGCCATCACGAGGTGTACGCGCTCACCATGCCCGGACACCTCGGCGGTCCGCCGATGCCCGAGGGGGTGCCGGTCACGATCGAGGCGGTCGTCGACGCGCTGTGCGTGAGCCTCGACGAGCTCGGCCTGGACGCCCCGCACGTGGTCGGCAACTCCCTCGGCGGCTGGGTGGCGCTGGAGCTGGCCCGGCGGGGGAGGGCGAGCTCGGTCGTGGCGCTGTCGCCGGCCGGTGCGTGGGCGATGCCGCTGGACATGTACCGGCTGCTGTCGTTGTTCCGGTTCGGTGCGGTGATCGCCGGCTGGGGCCCGATGCAACGCCTGGCCGCGACCGTGCCGTTCCTGCGCCGGGCCCTGATGCGCTCCATCTCCGAGCACGCCGACCGCTACTCCGGCGACGAGGTCGAGATCCTGTTCGACGACATGGCCGGGTGCACCGTGCTCGGCCCGCTGCTGGCCAGGGCCACGGCCGACGGCCCGATCCGCAGCTTCGAGGAGGTGCCCTGCCCGGTCCGGATCGCCTGGGCCGGATCGGACCGGACGATCCCGTTCCGCAGCTACGGCCGTCCGATGCTCGAGGCCGTCCCGGGCGCCGACTTCGTCGTGCTGCCGGGCGTCGGGCACGTCCCGATGGTGGACAACCCCGAGCTCGTGGCGTGGACGATCCTGCAGCACACCCGCTCGGTCTCCGACCACGCGTCGCGGTCGGGCTAGGCGGGTCGGCCCGCCTGCGCGCGGTCGCGGGCCGGATGCCCGCTCATCCGTGCCGGGCGGGGAGGATGTCGGATCCGCCGACGGGAGGTAAGACGGACCGTATACTTGGAGGTATGAGCGCGTCGATCGCCGACACTCCCCGTCGCCGCGACCGCGGTGCCCGCACGAAGATCTTGAACGCCGCCGCGGAGCTGTTCTACCGGCAGGGCATCAACCCGACCGGGATGCAGGAGCTGGCCGAGGTCGCGGGCGTGTCCAAGCGGACCCTCTACCAGCATTTCCCGAGCAAGGACGAGTTGGTCGCCGCCTACCTCCGGCAGAACGAGCTCGACCGGAGCGTCCCGGGTGCGGCACTCGACCGCGAGGACCTGTCACCCCGGGAGCGTCTCCTCGCGATCTTCGACATGCCGCCGGCCGACAGCGGTGCGCCGACGGTGCCCCGCGGTTGCGCGTTCCTCAACGCCGCGGTCGAGGTGCCGGATCCCGGGCATCCCGTGCACGCGCTGGCGCGTGAGCACAAGGAGCGGTTCGCCCGTCGGCTGGCCGCCGTCGCGGACGCGGCCGGAGCTGCCGACCCGGTCGTCCTCGGTGAGCAGCTCGCCCTGTTGTATGACGGGGCTGCCTCCCGCAACGTCGCTCTGGGGTCCGATCGGGCGAGCGTGACCGCGCGTCGCATCGCGGAGCAGCTCATCGACGCTCAAGCGGGTTGATCCGGACGGCGGTGCGAGGCGGTCGCCGCGCGATCCCGAACCGCCGCACGGACGAGTCCCGGGCGGCCACGGCCGGGCAGGGCTGATGTGGTCACGCCCACACCGGCACCGCTCGACGAAGTAAACCGGAGCGTCTACTTTCGGACAAGTAAACCGATCGGTTTCCTTCAATGGAAGTGGCAGGTACACCATGACCGTCAACGGCTCCATCGCTCTCGTCACGGGCGCCAACCGCGGTCTCGGTGACCGTTTCGTCCGCGCCCTGCTGGAGGCCGGCGCGAGCAAGGTCTACGCGGCGGCTCGCGACCCCCGCACGATCGGCGTCGAGGGCGTGGTCCCCATCGCGCTGGACATCACCGACCCGGCCGCGGTCCGGGCCGCCGCCGAACAGGCACCCGACGTCACCCTCTTGATCAACAACGCGGGCTCCTCCTTCGGCGCCTCGGTGCTCGACGCCGACCTCGACACCTTCCGGCAGGAGTTCGACACGCACGTCCTGGGCATGCTCGACCTCAGCCGGGCCTTCGCGCCGGCGCTCACGCGCAACGGCGGCGGCGCCATCCTCAACGTGCTCTCCGTCCTGACCTGGCTCACCACGCCGGAGGTCGCGGGCTACTGCGCCGCCAAGTCCGCCGCCTGGTCGGTCACCAATGCGCTGCGCGTGGCGCTGGCCGGGAGTGGCACGCAGGTGAGCGCCCTGCACGTCGGCTACATGGACACCGATATGGCCGCGGGCATCGACGCCGAGAAGAGCGACCCGGCCGACATCGCCCGGATCGCGCTGGAGGGGGTCGACAAGGGCCTCTACGAGATCCTCTCCGACGAGGTCAGCCGGCACGTCAAGGACAACCTCTCCGCCGGTGTCGAGGCCCTGTATCCGCAGCTCGCCCACTGACCGCACCACCCGGCAGCGCGCGCACCCGGCCCTTCCGGAGCCGTGAGGGCCGCTGTCGACCCGAACCGTGCGGGGCGCGGGCCTGCGCCCCACCACGCACATCGAGAAGGAAGCAGACATGACGACCCTGGGGCTCATCGGCAGTTGAAACATCGGCGGGACACTCGCGCGGCTGGCGGTCGACGCCGGGCTCGACGTGGTACTCAGCAACTCACGGGGTCCCGAGACCCTCGTCGACCTGGTGCGCGAGCTCGGGCCGCGTGCGCGTGCGGCGACCCCGGCGGAGGCCGGCGCCGCGGGTGACTGGGTGGTGGTGACCATCCCGCTCAACTCCTACGACCAGGTGCCGGCCGCCCCGTTGGCGGGAAAGACGGTCATCGACACCTGCAACTACTTCCCGTCCTCGTTCGGGAACATCGTGGCGCTCGACGACCGTACGAGCACCGAGAGCGAGCTCCTTCAGGGGCACCTGCCCCACGCGCGGGTGGTGAAGGCGTTCAACAACATCTACTCCCGCCACCTCGCCGAGCTCGCCCGACCGTCCGGCGCGGTCGACCGCACCGCACTGCCGATCGCCGGCAACGACCCGGCGGGGGTCGCGCACGCCGCCACGCTGCTCGACCTGCTCGGCTACGACGCGTTCGCCTATGGAACCCTCGCCGACAGCTGGCGCTCCCAACCCGGTACTCCCGTGTTCAGCAAGCCGTTCTCCGGCGGGTCCGACGACTACGTCGGCAGCACCGCGACACCGGCGCCGTTGGCGGTGATCCGGGAGGCGATCGAGTCCGCGGCGCGGTGATCTGCGCAGCGGACGGTCGTCCCCTCATCTCGCCCGTGACCGCCCGCCGACGTCGGCCGGAGCACACGTCCGGGGTCGAGGGCTCGATCCAGGTCGCGATCGAGGTGCGCGATCGGGCGGGCGTCGACCGGGACGCGCCGCACCCCGTCAGGCGTCCGCGGTCAACGGCGCGTCCGGGTCGATCATGATCGACCGGGCACGGAAGGCCGCGTCGAGCATCGCCCACACCCAGCGGGCCAGCTCCCGGGCGAGCTCGTCGAGGGGGAGCGGGTCGGAGGACTCCAGCCAGCGGCCGGTCGCGGCGTCGACCAGCCCGACCGCTCCCGCGGCCAGCGGCTCGGCGACCGCGGCCGGTAGCCCGCCGCCGGGGAAGCCGTCGCCGAGCAGCTCGACCATCCGGTCGGCGATCCGCTGGCGGACGTCGGTGACCGCGCTGGTCACCCGCGAGGCCCGCAGGACGTAGCGGTAGAGGTCGGTGTGCCCGGCCAGCCACTGGACGTGCGCCGCCACGGCGGCGACGAGCATCTCCCGCGGCGTGCCGCGGGGCGACCACACCGGCGCGAGCGCCTCCACGTAGAGCGTCAGCGCGCGCTCGGCGATCGCGCCCTGCAGGTCGTCCAGGCCGTCGAAGTGGCGGTAGAGGGCGGGCCGGGGGACGCCGGCCTCGGCGGCGATCTGCTCGGTGGTGGCCTCCGGCCCGTGTGCGGAGATCGCCGCCATCGCGGCGTCGATGATCTCGGCCCGCCGACCGGCCCGCTGCCCGGCCCACCGCCGGGCGCGTCCGTCGGTCGCGGCGCCGGCTCCTCGGGCGCCCGTTCCGGTGCTGTCCACGCGCCCATCATCCCGGTCGGCGTTGACATCGCACCGCGGCACACCTCATGATCCCCGATAAGGGGTACATGTTGTACGGGATACTCTGTGTCTCGTCCGCCTCGGAACCGCGTCCGACGACAGAGGAGACCGCTCGTGACCGACACCGCGCCACGTCCCCGCCGCCTGCAGGGGGCCGACGTCGGCATCCCGCCCCGCCAGCTCGACTTCCGGTTCCCCGAGCAGCTCGCGCCCTGGGGGTACGCCGACAACGCGACCGCGACGCTGTTCCTGGCGATGCTCTCGGCGGCCTTCCCCCCGGGAGAGGACTTCTTCGTGCGCTCGGTGGTGGCCTTCCGCGACCGGGTCACCGACGAGGAGCTGCGAGCCCGGGTCGCCGGCTTCACCGCCCAGGAGGTGATCCACAGCCGCGAGCACGACCGGCTCAACGAGGCCTTCCGCGGCCGCGGGTTCCCGGTCGGGGTGCCGGAGAAGGTGATGGCCGCGGCACTGAAGATCCTGGAACGGACCTCGGCCCGCCAGCAGCTGGCCTGCACCGCGCTGATGGAGCACTTCACCGCCGTGCTGGCCGAGGACATCCTGTGCACCGACGAGTTCGGGCAGCGCGTGCACGACGACATCGCCGAGCTGTGGCTCTGGCACGCGCTGGAGGAGCTCGAGCACAAGTCGGTCACCTACGACGTGTACGAGGTGATCGGCACCGACGCGACCGAGCGGAAGCGGGCGGTGCCGCTGGTGCTGGCCACCGTCGGGGTCGCGGCTCTGTTCGGCTGGGCCTACCTGCTGGTGCAGCAGGGGATCTGGCGGCGCCCGTCGGACCTGCGGGAGGGCTGGCGGCTGATGTTCGCGCGCGGTCAGTTCATGCGCCGGGTGCTGGCCCGGATGCCGGTGTTCAACCACCCGCGCTTCCACCCCGACCGCCACGACACCCGCGCGCTGGAGAAGCAGTGGCGCGAGACCCTCTTCGGCGAGACGGGCTCGCTCACCGAGCAGCTGCGACGTCCGTCCCGCCGCGGTTCGGCCTGACCCGCGCACGTCCCCGGGCCACCGCGTCCGGGGCGGTCCGGCATGACGGAACCGACACCGCCGGGTCCGGCGGGTCGGCGGCGGTCGTCGTACGGTTCGGGGTGATCGACACGAACCGAGGAGTGATCGTTGACCGCGCCCGATCCCGCCGGTGTGCCCGGCCCGTTGGACGGCGTGCTGGTCGTCGCCGTCGAGCAGGCCGTGGCGGCGCCGTTCGCCACCCGACAGCTCGCCGACCTCGGCGCGCGGGTGATCAAGGTCGAGCGTCCCGGTGACGGTGACTTCGCCCGCGGCTACGACACCACCGTGCTCGGCCAGTCCAGCCACTTCGTCTGGCTCAACCGGGGCAAGGAGAGCGTCGCGCTCGACCTGAAGTCCGCCGACGGCCGCGACGCCCTCGAACGCCTGGTCGCGCGCGCGGACGTCGTCGTGCAGAACCTCGCCCCGCCCGCGGCGGCCCGGCTCGGGATCACCGCGGCGCAGCTGGTCGGACGGCACCCGCGGCTGGTCGCCTGCGAGATCTCCGGCTACGGCTCGGGCGGCCCCTACTCCGACCGCAAGGCCTACGACCTGCTGATCCAGTGCGAGGCCGGGTTCGTCTCGGTCACCGGCACCCCGGAGCAGCCGGTCAAGGCCGGGATCTCGGTGGCCGACATCGCGGCGGGGATGTACGCCTACTCCGGCGTGCTCGCCGCCCTGCACCAGCGCCACCGCACCGGACAGGGCCAGGCGCTGGAGGTGTCGATGCTCGAGGCGCTGGGGGAGTGGATGGGGTTCCCCTACCTCTATACCCGCTACGGCGGGACCGCGCCGGTCCGGGCCGGGGCCAGCCACGCGACGATCACCCCGTACGGCCCGGTCACGACCGCGACCGGCGAGGTGGTCAACCTGGCCGTGCAGAACGAGCGGGAGTGGGTGCTGTTCTGCGAGACGGTCCTTGCGCGGCCGGAGCTGGCGGCCGACCCGCGCTTCGCCGGCGGCTCCGCCCGCCAGTCGCACCGCGCCGAGCTCGACGCGATCGTCGCCGCGGTGTTCGCCGGCCTCACCGCGGACGAGGCGCAGCGGCGTCTGGACGCCGCCGGGATCGCCAACGCCCGCCAGCGCACGATGGACGGGTTCGCCGAGCACCCCCAGCTCGCCGCGCGCGACCGATGGCGCGACACCGACACCCCGGCCGGGCCGGTGCGGATGCCGCTGCCGCCGGTCACCGCGGGCTGGGCCGAGCCCACCGGTGCGGTGCCCGCCGCCGGCGCCGACACCGAGGCCGTCCTGCGCTGGCTCGACGAGACCTCGCCGCACCCGACCGCCCGACCGGAGGACCCCGCATGAGCGTGCTGACCGAGGCACTGGAGGGCTGGGCCCCGGACCCGGTCACCGACACCGACGCGGTGCGGGCCTGGCAGGTCGCGGCGTTCGCCGGGATGCTCGACCTGCCCGGCGCGCCCCTCGCCGACGGCGACCCGGTGCCACCGCTGTGGCACTGGTTCGCCTTCCTCGAGCACCCCGCGCAGGCCGAGCTGGGCGCCGACGGCCATCCGGCCGACGGCCACTTCCTGCCCCCGGTGCCGGACCGCCGACGGATGTTCGCCGGCGGCCGGCTGCGGATCGACGAGCCGGTCGTGGTGGGCGAGCGGATCCGTCGTGACACCGAGCTCGGCGGGGTCCGGGTGCGGTCCGGGCGCAGCGGCGAGATGGCGTTCGTGACGCTCATTAGCGGCGTATGCAGAGCCGGCGTCACGTTCCA
>CBIHNM010000014.1:0-28690 GCA_966211265.1 uncultured Pseudonocardia sp. | reverse complement strand
CGCGCGGGGGCGCCGGGCCGCCCCCCGCCCACCCGCCGTTCCCCGGCGCCCCGGCCGGGCCGGCCCCCCGGCCGCGGGGGCGGGCCCGGCCGTTCGCTGCCCGTGATCGGCGGTTGCGGCCGTCCCCGTCCGGACGCTGGCCCGGACCCGCTCCGCGGCCGCCGATCCCCGTGCCGGGCGGCTCCGGCCCGGCGGCGTGGGTCCGCGGGCCGCTCAGCCGACCCGCACCCGGTTGCGGTGCTCCGGGGGCATCCCGGCCGGTGGCGGCTCCGGCGGACGTACCCGCGGCAGGAACCGCCCGGTGCGCTGCAGGTAGGCGTCGTACTCCTCGCCCAGGGCGCGGCCCAGGCCGGGCTCGGACACCGCACGGGCCTTGATCTGCACCGCCACCAGGATCAGCACCCCGGCCAGCACCCCGATCAGCGTCGGCGACATGGCCAGCATCCCGGCGCAGCCGACGATCAGGCCGGTCAGGCCGGGGTGACGGACCCACCGGTAGAGCCCGCCGGTGGCCAGCACCGGACGCGACCGCTGCGGGTCGGCGTCGAGTGCGGCGGCGTCGCGCCGCCACAGCGATCCGAGCTGCAGCTGCGCGGCCGCGACCACCGCGAAGCCCAGCAGCAGCATCCCGGCACCGACGACGGCGACGCTGGGCGCGGACAGCAGCGCGATCGGTTCCAGCACGTCCAGCGCGACCAGCACCGGAGCGGCGAAGCCGAGCACCGCGGCCAGCACGAACAGCCCCCGCGCCCACCAGGCCGGGGAGCCGGGCGTGCGCGGCGTGACCGGCGTGCGGCGGTGCCGGAACCCGACGGTGCGCCGGCGGACCAGCGCCGTGGTGGCGACCGCGGCCAGGCCGAGGACGAGCGCGACCCATCCGGTCAGGTGGTGGTCGAACACCGCGGCCATCGTCGCCCAGGCCTGCGGGCCGCCGAGCTGCCCGATCGCCTCGACCCCCAGCCACAGGCCGAAGACCACGAACAGCGTCGCCGCGCCGACCGCGATCACCCGCTCCGGCAGGCGCCGGCCCAGGTGGCGTCCGACCACGATCGCCAGCGCGTCGGCGACCACCATCCCCACGGTCGAGCCGAGCCAGACCCCGAACCACCCGTGCTGGGTGGCCAGCGTGATCGTGGCCAGCATCGTCTTGTCGCCGAGCTCGGCGAGGAAGAACGCCACCGACGCGGCGACGACGGCCGACCCGCCCGCCTTCTGCGCCTTGGCCTCCTCCTCCTCGGACAGCGCGTCGCCGCGCAGCGTCCACGCCCCGAACCCGAGGAACGCGATCGCCGCGACCAGCGAGATCCATCCGGTCGGGACCGCCGCGCCGAGCCCGTGGCCGACCGCCACCGAGACCAGGTGCACCACCGAGGTGGCGACGGTGATGCCGACCAGCACCGGCAGTGGCCGGAACCGGGTCGCGAAGGTCAGCGCCATGAGCTGCGACTTGTCGCCCAGCTCGGCCACGAACACGACGCCGAAACTGATCGCGAACGCAGCGAGGAAACCGTCCATGCCCATCCCTCGATCCCGACCGGACCGAGGTGGGGAACGACCTCGATCCGGTGCGTGCCAGATCGAAGGTCTCGCTCGCCTGGTGGTGGGCAGGCCGCCACGGCCGGGCGCGTCGAGCCGCCAGTATGTCGACCGCAGCGTTGGGAGCTACTCCCCTTCGCTTACCGGGCCGACGGTACCTCATCGATCCAGTACGGCTCGACCGTCGAACCGCGCCGGAGCCCGGGTGTGAGGCGCTTCACCGAGTCCGTCGTCGGCGGGCTGGATCCGGCGCCGCCGCAGGGCATACGTTCGCTTCACCGAGCCGGACGCGATCGAGGAGGACCCCATGCCCGAGGCCGTCGTCTGCGACGCCGTGCGTACACCCGTCGGCAAGCGGAAGGGGTCGCTGGCCGAGGTCCACCCGGCCGACCTGTCCGCCGCGGTGCTGACCGAGCTGGCACGACGGACCGGCATCGACCCGAACGTGGTCGACGACGTGGTCTGGGGCTGCGTGAACCAGGTCGGCGACCAGGCCGCGCAGATCGGGCGCTACGCCGTCCTGGCCGCGGGCTGGCCGGAGACGGTGCCCGGCGTCACGATCAACCGGGCGTGCGGGTCGAGCCAGAGCTCGTTCGACTTCGCCGCGGGCATGGTGATGGCCGGGCAGTACGACGTCGTCGTCGCCGGCGGCGTGGAGTCGATGACCCGGGTCCCGCTCGGCGCCGGTCGCGACCCGGCCCTGGGCCGCCCGTTCGGCCCGCTGGTGCGCGAGCGCTACGCCGCGGACCTGACCTCGGGTGAGTTCCCGAACTCCGACTTCAACCAGGGCGTCGGGGCGGAGCGGATCGCCCGGGACTGGGGCCTGTCCCGCACCCGCCTCGACGAGTACGCCTCCCGCTCGCACGAGCTCGCCGCCGCCGCGATCGACACCGGCGCGTTCGACGGGCAGCTGGCGCCGGTGCCCGGGGCGCCGGGCTTCACCGCCGACGAGGGACTGCGCCGCGGGACCACTCCCGAGAAGCTGGCCACGCTCACGCCCTCGTTCAGCGAGGACGGTGTGATCCACGCCGGGAACAGCTCGCAGATCTCCGACGGTGCCTCCGCCGTGCTGGTCACCACGCCGGAGCGGGCGAAGGAGCTCGGGCTGACCCCGATCGCGCGCTACCACTCCGGCGCGGTCTCCGGCGCGGACCCGCTCCGGATGCTGACCGGCCCGATCCCGGCCACCCAGAAGGCGCTCAAGCGCTCCGGGCTGTCGATCGGCGACATCGGTGCGTTCGAGGTCAACGAGGCGTTCGCGCCGGTGCCGCTGGCCTGGCAGGCCGAGCTGGGCGCCGAGACCGACCGCATGAACCCCCTCGGTGGCGCGATCGCGGTCGGGCACCCGCTCGGCGCCTCTGGCACCGTGCTGCTCACCCGGCTGGTGCACCACATGCGCGACCGCGGCATCCGGTACGGCCTGCAGACGATGTGCGAGGGCGGGGGCACCGCCAACGCCACCATCCTCGAGCTGGTCTGACCCGCCACCTCCCGCACCGCCGCCGTCGGCGGCGGTGACCGGGCTCTCCCCCGGGGCGCGCAGGGCCGGGAGGTGCCGGCCGATGGCCAAGCGATTCCCAGGGCCGTCACAGGGTCGTCTCAGGGTCGCGGCGCACAGTGGTCGGTATGCAGCAGGACGGGCACCGACCTCCCTCCGGCGACGGTGAGGCCTCCACCGGCGACGACCCCACCCGGGGTGCGACCGGCCGACCTGCGCCCGAGCAGGAGGTAGCAGCCATGGGACCGACCGACACCGACGCCCGCGAGCAGAGCCCCGCCGCGCCGCCGGCCCGGCCGGTCGAGGAGTCCTACGGGCAGCAGCCCGCCGGCACGTGGGGCCACGGCGGGCCGACCCGGACGTTCCCGCCCTACGGCGGCTCCGGGGCGCCCCCGACCTCGACCTACCCGCCGTTCGGCGTCGGCCCCACCCCGCCCCCGCCGCGCCCGCGCCGGGCGCTGACCGGCATCGTGGCCGCGGCGCTGGCCGCGGGCCTGATCGGCGGCGGGGTCGGGTTCGGTGGCGCCTACGCCCTGATGGACACCTCCGGGGGCGGCTCGGCGGCCCTGACCAGCGCGTCCAACCCCGCGGCGAGCACACCGGCCGACGGCACCGTCGCCGGTGCGGCCGCCAAGGCCATGCCCAGCACCGTCGACATCCAGGTCCGCACCCCGCAGGGCACCGCCGAGGGCAGCGGCGTCATCCTCACCGCCGACGGTGACGTGCTGACCAACAACCACGTCGTGTCCGGCGCCCGGGGCGGGCAGATCTCGGTGACGCTGGCCGACGGCTCCTCGCACGCCGCGTCGGTGGTCGGCACATCGCCCAGCTACGACCTCGCGGTGATCAAGCTGCAGGGTGTCTCCGGGCTCACCGCCGCCACCCTCGGACAGTCCGAGGACGTGCGGGTCGGCGAGCAGGTCGTCGCGATCGGCTCGCCGCAGGGACTGTCCGGCACCGTCACCGCCGGCATCGTCAGCGCGCAGGACCGGACGGTGACCGCGGGCGGGGACGGCGAGGCCCCGGTCGTCTACAACGGCCTGCAGACCGACGCCCCGATCAACCAGGGCAACTCCGGCGGCCCGCTGGTGAACCTGGCCGGGCAGGTCGTCGGCATCAACTCCGCGATCGCGACGTCCGGCCAGAACGCGGGCAGCATCGGCCTCGGGTTCGCGATCCCGGTGGACCAGGCGCGCCGGATCGCCCAGGAGCTGATGACCAACGGGGTCGCGACCAAGCCCCAGCTCGGCGTGCAGGGCTCGGTGTCGAGCGCCGGCACCGGGTCCGCGACGGCGCCGGCGGGCGGTGCGCAGATCGCCGCCGTGACGGCGGGGTCGGCCGCGGAGAAGGCCGGGCTCAAGGCCGGGGACGTGGTGACCAAGGTCGGCCAGACCCCGGTCAGCGACTTCACCGACCTCGTCGCCCGGATCGGCACCTACGCCCCCGGCGAGAACGTGACGCTCACCGTCTCCAGCGGCGGGGAGACCCGCACCGTCCCGGTGACCCTGGGCAGCGTCCCGGACAAGGCCGCGACGACCAGCCCCGGCGGCGCCCCCCAGGGCGGCGGGGCACCGTTCGGCGGCGTCGACCCGTTCGGCCAGGGCGGCCCGCTCGGCGGCAACTGAGGCCTCCCCGGCCCCTGATCGCCGGCCGGATGCGACACCCCCTCCGTCGCGTCCGGCCGGTTCCCGGCGGGTCGGGCAGGAGCCCGAGGTCGACCGGCCGGCCGCGCAGCACGCGGTGCAGGGCCTGTGCCCCGACCACCTCGCCGGGCGCGGCCCGGCCGGCCGGACCCGGCCGCGGGCACGGACGTCACGAACGCTCCGGGGCCGCCGCGACGGGCTCGGCCACCGGCCGCGAACGCCATCGCCCGACCGCCGCCGACACGCCCGCCAGGACCAGCACCAGCACGGCCGCGGCGAGAGCGGCGAGCAGCGGCGAGTCGAACAGCCCGCCGGTCGCCACCCCGAGCACGCCGTAGAGCAGCGCCCAGGCCGCCGCGCCGACCGCGGTGGCCGGCACCAGCCGCCGCCAGGACAGCCCCATCGCCGCGGCCGCGACCAGCACCGGGATCCGTCCGGCCGGCACGACCCGTCCCACCATCACGAGCAGCCGGCCGCGCTCGGCGAACGCCGCACGCATCCGGCGCAGCTTCTCCGGGGTCTGGCCACGGGTCAGCCAGCCGACGACGGTCACGCTCCCGGCACGGGCGAGCGCGAACGTCACCAGGTCCCCGGCCAGCGCGGCGACCGCAGAGATCAGCAGCACCAGCGGCAACGACACCGCCGGGGACGTCATCGCGACCGCGGCGGCCGCGCCGACCACGGCCCCGGTGGGCACCACCGGCACGATCGAGCCGAGCAGCACCCCGCCCGCGACGGCGAGGTAGGCGGCCCGCCCGGCCTCGGGCGTCAGCTCGGAGTCGAGCCAGGAGACCACCGGGCTCACCGTGCCCGCCCCGGCTCGACGGTCTCTCCCGGCGGCACGAGCAGGACGTCGGTCGGGTGCACCGGGTCGGCCGGCACCACCTGCCCGCCCGTCCGCAGCCGCACGGTGCTGTGGCCGAGGAGACGCATGTCCGGCAGGTCCACGGGGGGAAGTATCACCCGGCGGGCCGGACCCCCGCCGGCCCGACGCGTGCCCGCCGGAGGCGGCCGGCCCGCGCGCCGTCTCAGTCCATCCCGAGCACCCGGTCGACCGCGATCTCCAGCACGACCCGGTGCGGGTTCTCCTTCGGGACCCGGTACCGGCGCGCGTAGCGCTCCTCGGCGTCGCGGACGGCGTCGCGCCCGGTGCGCACGACGGCCCGGCCCTCGAGCGTGGACCAGCGCCTGCCCTCGAACTGGGAGACGGCCACCCGCAGTCCCTCGTCGCCGGCCGCGGCCACGTTGCGGGCCTTCTGCGAGCCGTCCCGGCAGATCACGCGGGCGGTCTCGGACTCCACGTCGACGGTCACCCCGACCGGGACGACGTGCGGGGTGCCGTCGCCGCGCAGCGTCACCAGCGTGCACAGGTGTCGTTCGGTCCAGAACTGCCGCCACTCGTCGGACACGCCGTCGGAGAGCCGTCTCGTCGTCATGCCCGCATCCTCTCCGGCCCGTGCGTCCGCCGTCGCGCGGGTGTGATCACGGTGCGCGACTCCACCCGCCCGGGCGACTCCCCGTCGAGTGACATGACTGCCGATCATGACCCCCTCGTTCTAACTTTCTGCAGTCACTCCAGTCCCGGTAGATACCACAACCAGTCACCCGCCTCGTCGGTCACATCACTCCAGGGAGCATCGTCATGGCCTCTCGCACCCTCGCCCGTCTCACCGGAACCACCGCCACCGTCCTCGTCACCGCCGCGATGGCGGCCATACCGCTGGCCGGGGTCGCGAGCGCGGCGCCGTCGCAGGACCGCGACTGCAAGGACTTCCCCACCCAGATCGCCGCGCAGACGGTGCTCGTCGCCGACCCGAGCGACCCGAACCGCCTCGACCGGAACAACAACGGCGTGGCCTGCGAGAACGACGACTACGCCGCCGTCACGGCACCGGACCGGCGCGACTCCGACGCGCAGACCTCCGACACCCAGGTGGGCACCACCCCGGTCGGCAGCGTGGACGCCGGCGACGGCAGCGCGGTCGCGGGCCCCGCCGGGCAGGGCGACGATCCGGCGGTCTTCCTGCTCGGCGGGTTCGGCGTGCTCGCCGCGACCGGCGCGGCCGCGGCCGTGTGGAACACCCGCCGTACCGGCGCCTCCCGCCGGTGACCACCGGGACCGGGCGCGGGCATCGACCGGTGGAGGCGACATGACCGTCGGCGCGCCCACCACGGCGCCGGCCCGGGACCGGCGACCGGGCCACCGGACGCGCCGGCACACCCGCGTCCCGGAGCGGGCCGGGTGCGCGCTGGCCGCGGTCGCGACGATGCTGCTGCTCGTGGCCGCGCCGCCGCCGGACGCGGTGGGCGGCACCGTCACGCCGGTCCCGACCGCGACCACCCGCCCGGCGGCCGCGCCGCTGCCGCCCTCGGCCCCGTTGCGGGTCCGCTCCGCGGCGATCGGCCTGGACAGCGCCCTGATCCCGCTCGGGCTCGACGCCGCCGGCGCGCTCGAGGTCCCGCCGGACGCCGGCGCGACGGGCTGGTACACCGGCGGCCCCGCCCCCGGCCAGCTCGGACCGGCCGTGCTGGCGGCGCACGTCGACTTCGACCACCGGCTCGGCCCGTTCGCACGCCTGCGCGCGCTGGCCCCGGGGGACCTGGTCGAGGTCGACCGCGCGGACGGGCGCCGGGCGACGTTCGAGGTGCAGGCCGTGCGCCGCTACCCCAAGGACCGGTTCCCCACCGCCGCCGTCTACGGCGACCTGCCCCGCGCCGGACTGCGGCTGATCACCTGCGGGGGCGCGTTCGACCGCGGGGCGCACGGCTACGACGACAACGTCGTCGCGTTCGCGGCACTGGTCACCGGCTGAGGCCGGGGCGGTGCCGGGGTCGGTCAGTCCCCGCGGGTGTCCCGGCGGATCGGGTGCTCGGGCGGGATCTGGACGAACACGATGCGGGTCCCGTCCGGGTCCGACACCCACATCTCGTGCAGGCCCCACGGCTCCTCGCGCGGCTCGCGCAGCACCGTCACGCCCGCGGCGAGGAGCTCGCGGTGCGTCGCGTCGAGGTCGCGCACCTGGAGCCAGAGCCGCAGGCCGCCGGCGTCCGGGTCGTGCTGCCCGTCGGGGGCCCCGGCCGGGGCGGCCGAGACCTCGAGGAACCCGCTCCCCAGGAAGAACACGGTCCCGCCCGGGAACTCCCGGGAGATCGCCAGCCCCAGGGCGTCCCGGTAGAAGGCGAGACTCGCGTCCGGATCGACCGGGCGCAGGATGGCGCGGCTGCTGAGGATCTCCACGCCGCCACACGGTAGCGGCCCCGCCTCCACCCGGACGATCGCCGCACGGGTGAGTTTGGTAGCAAAGCGAACTTTACGGTTGCCGCACGCCGCCCGGCCGTGGTCACCTGATCGTGTCACCCCCTTTCCTCTCCCGGACGGAGGTCGGCCTTGGCCGACGCGACGACCCGGACCAGGCCGCTCGTCGCGATCACCGTGCTGGCCTCGTGCGGCCTGCTGGTGTCCCTGGTCCAGACCATGGTGGTGCCGCTGCTGCCGCAGTTCCCCCGGCTGATGGCGGTGAGCCCGTCGACGGCGTCCTGGTTGATCACCGCGAACCTGATCGCCGGTGCCGTGTCGGCCCCGGTGCTCGGCCGGCTCGGCGACATGTACGGCAAGCGGCGGATGCTGCTGGTCGCGCTCGCCCTCGTCGGCGCCGGGTCGCTGCTCGGAGCGGTCGCGCCGAACATCGCCGTGCTGCTCGCGGCCCGCGCCCTGCAGGGCGCCGCGTTCGGCGTGATCGCGCTCGGGATGAGCCTGATGCGCGACGTCCTCCCGCCGGACCGGGTGGGCAGCGGCGTCGGGCTGATGAGCGCCTCGCTCGGGTTCGGCGGCGCGATCGGGCTGCCGGTCACCGGCGTCGTCGCGCAGTTCGCGAACTGGCGCTGGCTCTTCGCCGGCGCCGCGGTGATCGCGGTGGTGCAGATCCTGCTGGTGCGGCGGCTGGTGCCCGAGTCCTCGCTGCACGGCGGCGGCCGGTTCGACGCCGTCGGCGCCGTCGGGATCGGGTCCGCACTGGTCTGCGTGCTGCTCGCGATCTCCAAGGGCAACGAGTGGGGCTGGAGCTCCCCGCTGGTGCTCGGACTGCTGGGCGCGGCCGCGGTCCTGGTGCTCGCGTTCGCCCGCTACGAGCTGCGCGTGCGGCACCCGCTGGTGGACCTGCGCGTCTCGGCCCGTCCGGCGGTGCTGCTGACCAACGTCGCGTCGGTGCTGGTCGGGTTCGCGATGTTCACCGGCTTCGTGCTGGCCACCCAGGTCCTGCAGGCCCCGGTGGCCACCGGCTACGGCTTCGGGCTGTCGCTGATCGTGGCCGGGCTCGTGCTGCTGCCGATGGGCGGCTCGATGGTCGTGTTCTCCTCGGTCTCGGCCAGGCTCTCGGCGCTGCGCGGCCCGCGCACCACGCTCATCCTCGGCACGGCGCTGCTCGGTGTCGGCAACCTCGGGTTCGCGCTGCTGCCGGCCCACCTCGGCCTGCTCGTCGCCGTCAGCACCTGCACCGCGATCGGTGCCGCGCTCGCCTACTCGGCCATCCCGTTGCTGATCATGCGCGCGGTGCCGGAGAGCGAGACCGCGGCGGCGAACAGCCTCAACACGCTGATGCGCCAGCTCGGCACCTCGTCCTGCACGGCGGTCGCCACCGCTGTCACCACGGCCAGCGTGCTGGAGATCGACGGCCGGGTGCTGCCCTCGGGCTTCGCCTACTCGACGGCGTTCGTCGCCGCCGGGTGCGCCGGCCTGGTCGCGCTGGTCATCGTTGCGCTGACGCCGGCCCCCTCGGCCTCCGACGCCCTCGACACCCGCGCGGACCTCGCCCCCGCGCACTCCTGAGGCCCGCTCCCCGGGCCCCGAGACCCGCTCCCGCACGCGAACGAACGGTGCTCTCGTCGCAACCCGTGCGACGAGGGTGCCGCTCGTCGGAACCGGTCCGCGAGGCACGGGGCGGGTCAGACACGGACACCGGGGCCGGAGGCCGCCGGTTCGGCGTGCAGGGCCGGGCGGGGGCGCAGGCAGCACTGCGCGTGGATCCGTTCCAGCTCCTCGACGACGCCGGCGGGATCCCGCCGGAGCCGGTTCGGCGTGCCGTGCACGACGACGATGCCGTGCGCCGCCATCGCCGAACGCCGCGCCAGCGTGTGCTCATAGTCCGACGGCGCGAGGTGCCACTCGTAGGAGTCGATCTCCCATGCCATCCCGACGTCGTCGAACCACACGTCGGGCACGGCAACGAAGCGGCCGGCCCCGTCGGTCAGGCGCGGGTTCCACATCGCGGCGCGCAGGACCGGGCTGGTGCGCAGCAGCGCCCGCGCCCGCGCCTCGGCGACCGAACGTACCCCCGCCCCGACCTCGCGCAGCACCGAGCGTGGGATGGCCGAACCCCGGCCGCACCCCCGCTCCAGCTCGGCGACGAGCTCCGACGGGGTGCACCGGCCGCGCTGGACCACCTCGGCGACGGCCGCGCGCACGGCGTTGCGGTCCCGGGTCCGGCGTGCCCAGTCCAGGACCGCGCGCACCTCCGGCGCGAACGGCACCGGGCCGGGCGCCGGGGGCAACCGGTCGGTCCGCTCCACGACCAGCAGGCCGTAGCCCGATCGGCGCCGCTCGGCAGGGCCGAGCAGGTGGACCGGACCGCTCGGCTGCGGGCACCGTCGCAGGCCGGCGGCCCACAGCGCGTCCAGCCCGGTGACCACCGACCGCGGCCCACCGAGCAGCAACGCCGCGCGGATCCGGTCCTCCCGGGTGAGCACGCTGTTGTGCAGTGCCACGACGCCGGGGGCGACCGACTGCCAGGGCCCGCCGGGACGGCACCGGTAGGCCACCGTCGCGCGGTGCAGCCCGAGCCCCTCCAGCTCGGCGACCCGCACGACCCGGCAACGGCACAGGCTCGGGATCGACTCGACGGGGACGAGGACTCGGCGACGCGGCATGCCCCGAGCTTGGTGTCCCCCACCTACCGTGAGCGCCCCTCTTCTCCCGCTGTGGACGGGCCGTCCAGGTTGTGCACAACCTGCTCACCGCCCGGACGAACGGCACTCTCGTCCGAAAGGTTGCGACGACAGTGCCGTTCGCCGCGGCCCCGGGCGGAGCCCCTGGGAGTGGGGCGGGCGGCGAGCGGCACCCTCGTCGGACGGGTTGCGACGAGAGTGCCGTTCGTGGGGGCGGGCGCGGGGGAACGGGCGGGGTGGGTTCGGGGAGTCAGGTCGTGGCGCCCAGGGACTCGGGGCCCATCGGCTCGTCGGGGTCGATGCGCAGGGCGGTCATGATCCGGGCGAGGCCGAGGTAGTGGCCGGCGACCAGGCCGACCTCCACGATCCGTTGCTGGTCGAGAAGACCGGACAGCGTCGCGTGATCGGCGTCGGAGACCTCCCCGTCGCGCACCAGATCGGCGACGAATCCGAGTACCGCGCGCTCGGTCGGGTCGAACAACGGGGCCCCGATCTCGCCCCGTTCCAGGGCGTCGATCTGTTCCTGACGCACACCGGTCGCGAGTGCCACCGGAACGTGCTGTTCCCATTCGTAGCGCTGCGCCAGGCGACCGACCTGAAGGATCGTGAGCTCGCGCAGTGACGGGGCGAGGGCGAGGTCGTTGAGCAGCACACCGCCCAGGCGCAGCCAGGGCCGGAACGCGGTTCGGGCGTGCGCCATCAGGCCGAACACGTGCGCCTGCGGCAACCGGCCGAGGACCTCCGCGGTCTCCGGCGGGGCGTTCTCGGGGACGACGTACTCCACGCGTGCCATGACCGGACAGTAGGTCCCCGCGTCGAGTGACGCTCGCCGGCACCTCTCCACAACCGTCCACAGTCGACAGACTTGCACACCTGACATGCACGGACACCGAGAATTCATCAATAACGCGCGAGTAGAACTCGTCGGTAACATTTCCCGGAGGCGACTCACGGGTAACCACTCCCGTTGACCGACAATGCGTGAGCGTGCACACTTCGGAGCCGGATCACATTCCGGTCGAGGGTGCACTACGGATACGGTCGTCACACCGCTCCGTACGATCGCCCGGCCCGCCGACGCGTGCAGCCAGGTGATTTCTCGCCCGGCACGCAGACGCCCAGGAGGCCGCCGATGAAACCGTTCGTGGTGAACAGCCATGACCGACTCGTCTTTCCCGCCAATTTCATGGCCGAACTCGACTTCTCGGTAATCAACGACCTCGAACAATTCACCGCGATCGTCGAGCGCGATTTCGAGGCGAAGGCCCCGACCGGCACCGACATCCTGGGGCGCATCACCGAGGGCGCGTACCCGAGCCGGTTCGAGCTGCTCCGCGACATCGGCCAGAACCTGTTCTGGGTCAACCGCTTCTCGATGACGATGTTCGAGAAGCGCCCCACCCGGTGGCGTGACCTGCCCCGGCACCGGTCCGACGTCTACCTGCCGGTGCTGACCCCCTGGGAGGACGGCGAGAGGAAGGTCCGCGCCGTGCGCGAGGCGTTCGAGGCACTCGACCCGACCTGGGACGAGGCCACCGAGCGCCGGGTCTTCGACCTGCTCTTCGACGTGTTCGGCCACCGCCGCCACCACGCGACCGAGCTGCCGGCGGTGAAGCCGACCGTCGCCCGGTTCCTGGACACCCCCGACGCCCTCACCTTCGTCCTCGGCTCGCACGACCCGGACTACCCGGTCTTCACCCAGACCGAGATCATCGACGCCGCGGCCGAGCAGCCCGAGCTCGAGGCGCTGACGCGCTGGGCGATGGTGCTGCACAACCAGTACCCGTGGGACCGCGCGGGCACCGAGCTGCGCACCGCGGCCGACATCGGCGACGACGACCACGTGATCGCCTTCCACCCGCGCAACCGGGACGTCTCGGCGTTCCTCGACCGTGTCTCCGGTGCCCGTCCGACCCGGCGCCGGCGCACCGAGGCCCCGGCCGAGCCGGTCGAGCCGGTGCGCCCGCTGCCGCCGGTCCGGGTGCCCGAGACGTTCCGGGTCCAGCCCCGGATCGAGTCGCTGGCCGTCGTGCGCGGCGAGCACGTCTGCGACAACACCGACGTCGTGCGCAACTCGGCGTTCTCCTGGTCACCGATGAGTGCAGACGAGATCAGCCGCAAGACCGGCATCGACCGGCGTCGCTACACCGAGCTCGACATCGAGGACCTCGCGCTCGAGGCGGCGAAGGCCGCGCTCGCGCACTCCGGCCGGCGCACCGAGGAGATCGGCGCGGTGCTCGTGGCCACCTGCACCAGCGAGCGGCTGATCCCGTCGCTGTCGACGTGGCTCTCCGGCCAGCTGGGGCTGCTGCAGACGCACTGCTCGGCCGACATCGTCGCCGCCTGCGCGGGCCTGCCCTACGGCCTGTCCGAGGCCGTGCGCCAGCTGCAGGAGGTCGAGCGGCCGGTGCTGCTGGTGTGCGTGGAGAAGTTCTCGGACAAGATCGGCAGTGTCCGGACCTCGCGCATGATCTTCGGCGACGGGGCGGCCGCGATGGTCGTCGCGCCGGCCCCGGACGGCGAGCCCGGCGACGTCGAGGTGCTCCAGACCTACGCCTCGGGGCCGGTCTCGCAGGTGAACTCGATCATCTGGCCGAACCCGGAGTTCGACAACGACATCACCGTCTACGGTCCCGAGGTCAAGGCGCTGGTCGCGCGCTACCTGGCCCAGATGATCGGCGAGCTGAAGGACCAGCCCGGCCCGAACGGCACCGGGACGCTGCTGGAGGCGATCGACCTGATCGTGCCGCACCAGGCCAACAAGACGATGATCCTCTCGCTGGCGGCCGACGCCGGGCTGTCCGCCGACCGGCTCTACTTCAACATCGAACAGATGGGCAACGTCTCGGCCGCCTCGATCCCGATCGCGATGTTCGACGCGGTCCGGGACGGGGCGATCACCGGCCCCACCCGGGTGTTCGCGCCCGGCTTCGGCGCGGGCGCCGTGGGCGGCTACGCCGTGCTGCGGGTCGACCCGTCGGTGATGGCCCCCGAGGTCCGCCTCGACACCGCCGCGACACCGCCCGACACCGCCGACACGCCGGCGGCGACCGCCACCACCTCAGACGACGTTCGCATCGCCTTCGGCGTGTGAGCAGGATAGGACCCATGTTCTCGCGCATCGCCATCGTCAACCGCGGCGAGCCCGCCATGCGGCTCATCAACGCGGTCCGGGAGTGGAACGCCGAGAGGGGTGGTGACCAGCCCCCTCTCCGCACGATCGCCCTGCACACGGCCGTCGACCGCCGGTCGATGTATGTCCGGGAGGCCGACGAGGCCATCCTGATCGGACCGGACGACCCGGACCACCTCGGGCCGAGTCCGTACCTGGACCACGCCGAGCTGGAGCGCGCGCTGCGCGCCTGCCGCGCCGACGCCGTCTGGCCGGGCTGGGGGTTCGTCTCGGAGAAGGCCGACTTCGCCCTGCTGTGCCGCGACCTCGGGATCACCTTCGTCGGGCCGTCGCCGGAGGTCATGCAGAAGCTCGGGGACAAGATCGCCTCCAAACGGCTGGCCGAGTCGGTCGGCGTGCCGATGGCCCCGTGGTCGGGGGGCCCGGTGGCCGACGTCGCCGCGGCCCGCGCGGCGGCCGAGTCGATCGGCTACCCGCTGATGGTCAAGGCCACCGCCGGTGGCGGCGGACGCGGCATCCGCCACGTGGCCGTCCCGGACGCGCTGGACGAGGCGTTCGAGCGTGCCTCCTCCGAGGCGGGCCGGACCGCGGGCGACGCGACGGTGTTCCTGGAGCGCGCGGTCTCCGGCGGACGCCACGTGGAGGTGCAGGTCGTCGCGGACGCCACCGGCGACGTGTGGACCCTGGGGGTGCGCGACTGCTCGGTGCAGCGGCGCAACCAGAAGGTGATCGAGGAGTCGGCCTCGACCGCACTCGACGCCGACCAGGAGGCGCTGCTGCGCCGCTCCGCGGCCGACATGGTGCGCGAGGCGGGCTACGTCAACGCCGGCACCGTGGAGTTCCTCTACGAGCCCAAGGAAGGCCTGCTGTCCTTCCTGGAGGTCAACACCCGCCTGCAGGTCGAGCACCCGGTCACCGAGGCGTGCACCGGCGTCGACATCGTGAAGCTGCAGCTGCACGTGGCCGCGGGCGGCACGCTGGCCGAGATCTCCCCCGACGGCGCGCCGGCCGGCTCCGGGCACGCGATCGAGGCGCGCCTGACCGCCGAGGACCCCGAGCGCGAGTTCGCCCCCGCCCCGGGGCGGATCGAGCACCTGGCGCTGCCCAGCGGGCCCGGCATCCGGGTGGACACCGGCGTGGCCGCGGGCGACGTCATCCCGCCGCAGTTCGACTCGATGATCGCCAAGGTGATCGCGTGGGGCCGTGACCGCGCCGAGGCGCGGGCCCGGCTGTCCCGGGCACTGCGCCAGACCGCGACCGTGATCGACGGCGGCAGCACCAACAAGGCGTTCCTGCTCGACCTGCTCGACCGCCCGGAGCTGATCTCCGGCGAGGTCGACACCACCTGGCTCGACTCGATGATGGCCGCCGGCTACACGCCTCCGCGGCGCCTGGACGTCGCGCTGCTGGCCACCGCGGTGCAGTCGCACGACGGGCACGTGGAGCGCCAGCAGGAACGGCTGTTCGCCTCGGCCGAGCGCGGTCGTCCCGAGGTGGGCTACGAGACCTGGCACCAGACCGACGTCACCGCCGCGGGCCAGTCCTACCGGCTGCGCGTCGCGCGCACCCGCAACAACCGCTACCGCGTCGAGCTGGACTCGCCCACCGCCGCGGGCGGCTCCTCGTCCCAGACCGTCGACGTCGACGTGGAGCGCTCCGGTCGCTTCGAGCGCCGGCTCACCGTGGGCGGCACGACCTACGCGGTGCTCTCGGTCGCGCAGGACTCCGACTTCCTGGTCGAGGTCGACGGCGCGGTGCACCGGATCTCCGGCGGCGAGGCCGGCATCGTCCGCGCGCCGGCCCCGGCGATGGTCGTGGCGATCCCGGTCTCGCCCGGCGACACGGTCTCCGAGGGCGACGTGCTCGCCGTGGTGGAGTCGATGAAGCTCGAGACGAGCCTGCGGGCGCCGTTCTCGGGCACCGTCGCCGAGCTGCTCGTGCCGGCCAACACCCAGGTCGAGGGCGGCACCAAGCTGATCCGCCTGGAGCCGGCCGCGGACGACGACACCCCCGCCGCGGCCGAGACCGAGCGCACCGACCTGAGCGCGTTCGGCACGGACGCCGACGGCACGCCCGCCGACACCGCCGCGGACGCGCTGTCCGCGCTGCGCTGGCAGGTGCTCGGCTTCGACGTCGACGAGGGCCAGGCCCGCCCGCTGCTGGCCCGGCTGCGCGCCGCGCGCGAGAACCTGCCCGAGGACGACCCCGCCGTGCTGGACGGCGAGATGTCGGTCCTGCGGATCTTCGCCGACCTGTGCGCGCTGTCGCGCAACCGCAGCGAGACCGACGACGAGACCGGCGAGACCGACCGCAACCCGCAGGAGTACCTCTACGCCTACCTGCGCTCGCGCGACGTCGACGCGGACGAGCTCCCGGAGTCGTTCCGGGCCAAGCTCCGCCGGGCGCTGGGCCACTACGGCATCGTGGACCTGTCCTCCGACCCGGAGCTCGGCCCGGCGCTGTACCGGATCTTCCTGGCCCACCGCCGCGCCTCGGAGCAGGCGCCGGTCGTGCTGGACCTGCTGAACTGGCGGCTGCGGCACCCGCGGTCGCTGACCTCGCTGCCGGACGCGACCCGCGACGAGTATCTGCGCACCCTCGACGAGCTCGTCGTGGCCACCCAGCTGCGGCACCCGGTCGTCGGCGACTCGGCCCGGCAGGTCCGCTACCGCGCGTTCGACGCGCCGGTCGTCGCGGCCGCGCGCCGCGAGGTGCTCGCCCAGGTCCGGGCGACCCTGGACACCCTGACCGAGAACCCGGACTCCGCCGACCGCGCGGAGCTGATCGAGCGCCTGGTGGCCAGCTCGGAGCCGATCCTGGGCGTGTTCGGGGCCCGGCACAACGCGGCGTTGCTGGAGGTGATGACCCGGCGCTACTACCGGGTCCGCCCGCTGCAGGGCATCGCGCTCACCGAGCACGCGGGCGCCCCGCTGCTGCAGGCCCGCTACCAGCACCTCGGCAACGACCGCACGCTGTTCGCCTCGGTGATCGACAACAACGACCCCGAGGCCGCGATGGCGACCGCGGCCGAGCTGCGCCGGCTGGTCGGCGAGCTCGGCCCGGGCCGCACCGCGCTGGTGGACCTCTACGTCACCTCCACCCACGCCGACGACGGCGGCGACAGCGACGCCCGCGCGGAGCGGGTGCGCGCCGCGCTGGGCCGGGTGCCCGGCGACGCGCTGCACCGGGTCGCGGTCGCGGTGCGGCCGAACCCGCGCGAGACCGTCGACGACGCCGCCGCCGAGGGCCCGACCTGGTTCACCTTCCGGCCCGACCCGGACGGTGACCTCGTCGAGGACCGCACGCTGCGCGGCATGCACCCGCTGGTGGCCGACCGGCTGCGGCTGTGGCGCCTGTCCGCGTTCGACCTGCAGCGACTGCCGGCGGCGATGGACGTGCACCTGTTCCGGGCGACCGGGAAGAACGTGACCGCCGACGACCGGCTGATCGCGATGGCCGACGTCCGCGAGCTCACCGTGCTGCGCGACGAGGACGGGTCGATCCGTTCGCTGCCGCAGCTGGAACGGGCGCTGGACGCCTGCATGGACAGCCTGCGGGCGGCGCGGTCCTCGGACCGGACGCTGGCCCGGCTGTCCTGGAACCGGATCCAGCTCTACGTCTGGCCGCCGGTGGACGTGCCGCTGGCCGAGCTGGACGCCGTCGTCGGGCGGCTCGCGCCGCGCACGGCCGGTCTCGGGCTGGAGCAGGCCCTGGTGGAGTTCCGGGCCGCCGAGAACGGCGCCGCGGCGGCACCGTCGCCGGACGGGGCGCAGCAGACCCACGGGCTCGTGCTGCGGATGTCGCGCCCGGCCGGGTCCGGGCTCAGCGTGCGGCTGACCGAGCCGCCGACCGAGCCGATGCGCGAGCTCGACGCCTACGACCAGAAGGTCCTCAAGGCCCGCCGCCGCGGCGCGGTCTACCCCTACGAGCTGGTCCCGCTGCTCACGGCGCCGATCGACGCCGGTGCGGGCACGTTCACCGAGTACGACCTCGACGACGACGGCGTGCCGGCCCCGGTGGACCGGCCCTACGGCAACAACGCGGCGAACTTCGTGCTCGGCACGGTCACGGTCCCGACCCGGCGCTACCCCGAGGGCATGACCCGGGTCGTGCTGCTCGGTGACCCCACCCGGGCGCTGGGCGCGATCGCCGAGCCCGAGTGCCGCCGCGTGATGGCGGCGCTGGAGCTGGCGCGCCGGCTGGACGCGCCGATCGAGTGGTTCGCGGTCTCGGCCGGCGCCAAGATCGCGATGGACTCGGGCACCGAGAACATGGACTGGATCTCCCGGGTGCTGCGGGGGATCATCGAGTTCACCCAGGACGGCGGCGAGCTCAACGTCGTGGTCACCGGCATCAACGTCGGCGCCCAGCCGTACTGGAACGCCGAGGCCACGATGCTCATGCACACCCGCGGCATCCTCGTGATGACGCCGGACTCGACCATGGTGCTCACCGGCAAGCAGTCCCTGGACTACTCCGGCGGCGTCTCGGCCGAGGACAACTTCGGCATCGGCGGCTACGACCGGATCATGGGGCCGAACGGGCAGGCGCAGTACTGGGCGCCGGACCTGGCCGGTGCCGTGGACGTGCTGCTGTCGCACTACGCGCACACCTGGACCGCGCCCGGCGAGCGGTTCCCGCGCCCGGCCCCGACCGCCGACCCGGTCGACCGGGACATCTCGCGGTCCCCGCACTCCGGGCCGAACTGCGAGTTCACCACGCTCGGTGAGGTCTTCGCCGCGGAGACGAACGGCGAGCGCAAGAAGCCCTTCGACATCCGCTCGGTGATGCGCGGGGTGGCCGACACCGACCACCCGACCACCGAGCGCTGGGCCGACATGCACGACGCCGAGTCGGTCGTCGCGCTGGACGCGCACCTGGGCGGGCAGCCGATCGCGATGGTCGGCATCGAGTCCCGGCCGATCCCGCGCCGCGGGCCGCTGCCGGTGGACGGGCCCGCCCAGTTCACCGCGGGCACGCTGTTCCCGCGCAGCTCGCGCAAGTGCGCCCGGGCGATCAACGCGGCCAGCGGCAACCGTCCGCTGGTGGTCCTGGCCAACCTGTCCGGGTTCGACGGCTCCCCGGAGTCGCTGCGCGGGCTGCAGCTGGAGTACGGCGCCGAGATCGGGCGGGCCATCGTCAACTTCGACGGGCCGATCGTGTTCTGCGTGGTCTCCCGCTACCACGGCGGCGCGTTCGTGGTGTTCTCCGGGACGCTCAACGACAACATGGAGATCGCCGCCGTCACCGGCTCCTACGCCTCGGTGCTCGGCGGGGCCCCGGCCGCGGCCGTGGTGTTCGCCGGCGAGGTGAACGACCGCACGGCCAAGGACCCCCGGGTCGCCGGCCTGGAGGCCCGGATCGCCGAGGCGACCGACGCCGGGCGCGAGCCCGACGCGGCCGCCCTGCGCGGCGAGCTGGCCACGCTCCGACCGGACGTCCGGTCGGAGAAGCTCGGCCAGGTCGCCGACGAGTTCGACACCAAGCACTCCATCGAGCGGGCCCAGCAGGTCGGCTCGGTGGACCGGATCGTCACCCCGCAACAGCTACGGCCCTACCTGGCCGACGCCGTTGCGCGGGGCATGCACCGCACTCTCGAGAACACCGGAGGACAGTGATGACCGCAGTGACCGACACCCACCCCGAGCAGCGCGTCGCGATCGTGACCGGGGGTGCCCGCGGAATCGGTGCCGCCATCACCACCGCGCTCGCGCGCAGCGGCGTGCACGTCGCGGCCGGGTACAGCTCCAACTCCCGGGCCGCCGAGGACCTGGCCGGCAAGCTGGGCGCCGAGGGCGCCTCGGTCTCGGTGCACCAGGGCAACGTCGGCGAGCCCGACGACTGCGCGCGGGTCGTGTCCGAGGTGCTCGAGCAGCAGGGCCGGGTCGACTACCTGGTCAACAACGCCGGCATCACGGTGGACAAGACGGTGCGCAAGCTGACCGTCGAGGACTGGCACGCGGTCCTGCGGATCAACCTGTCCGGCGCGTTCTACATGACCAAGGCCGTGCTCGACCACATGACCGGCGCCGGGTTCGGCCGGATCGTCAACATCAGCTCGGTGATCGGGCAGACCGGATCGGTCGGGCAGGCGAACTACGCCTCGTCCAAGGCCGGCCTGATCGGGTTCTCGAAGAGCCTGGCGCAGGAGGTCGCGGCCAAGGGCGTCACGGTCAACTGCGTGGCGCCGGGCTACATCGAGACCGAGATGGTCGCGGCGGTGCCGGAGAAGGTGCTCACGAAGCTGCTGGCGCGGGTCCCGATGGGGCGCCTCGGCCAGGCCAGCGAGATCGCCCGCACCGTGCAGTTCCTGGTCGACGACAACGCCGGCTACATCACCGGCTCGGTGATCTCGGTCAACGGCGGCCTCGACATGTGACGACCCGGCCGCGTCGCGGACACCACGACGGCACCCTCGCCCCCGGGCGGGGGTGCCGTTCGCGTGCGCGGGCTCAGGTGCGGGAGCAGAGGCCCTTGGCGGCCAGGACGCGGGCGACCGCGCGGTCGTTGTCGGCCGGTGTGATCCGGCCCTGCGCCAGGGCGCCCTCGGCGGCGTCGAGCAGCGGGGCGACGTCGGTGACGTTGGAGAACAGGGCGATGTCGGCACCCGCGGTGAGGGCCCTGGTGGTGGACGCGGCGAGCCCGAAACGGTCGGTGATCGCCTTCATGGCGCCGAGGTCGTCGGTCATCACGACGCCGTCGAAGCCGTAGCGCTCGCGCAGCAGCGTGTAGACCGCGGGCTCCAGCGAGCTGGGCACGTCGGTGGTCAGGCCGGGGACGTCGAGGTGCCCGACCATCACCCCGGCCCGCCCGGCCAGCGGCCTGCCCGGCCCGACCAGGTCGCCGTAGGGCAGCAGGTCGCGCTTCTCGAGCTCGGACAGGGGCGGCGTGCCGACCGCGCCCTTGTGCGAGTCACCGCTGGAGTGCCCGTGGCCGGGGAAGTGCTTGAGCATCCCGTAGACGCCGCCCGCCTCCTGGCCCTGCGCCCACGCCAGGGCGTAGCGGGTGACCACCGCCGGGTCGTCGGAGAACGAGCGGTCGCCGATCACGTCGGCCCTGGGCTGGTCCGAGGTGTCGACGTCGGGGGCGAGGTTCCAGGTGACGCCACGGGCGCGCAGCTTCCGGGCCCGGTCCTCCGCCAGTGCCCTGACCTGGTCGGGGGTCTTGTTCGCGGCCATCGACCGGGCGCTGGGCAGCTCGCCGTCGAGGTCGTCGATGCGCTGCACGCGCCCGCCCTCGTCGTCGACGCCGACGGCAAGCGGGGTGCGGCTCGCCTTCTGCACGGCCTCGAGCCGGTCGTTCTGCAGCAGGGCCGTCTCGTTGCCGCCCAGGAAGATCCCGCCGACCTGGGAGTCGCGCACGATCCGCACCGCGCCGGCCGGGTCGGCGGCGTCGACCCCGACCATGAGCCGCTGGGCCAGCCGGTCGCGCGGGGACAGCGCCTCGACCATCGGGGTGCAGGCCGGGAGCGCGTCGGCGGCCTCCGGTGCGGCGGCCGGGCCCGATGGTGCGGCCGGTCCGGCGGCCGGTGTGCTCGACGCGGTCGGGCCCACCTGCGGGCCGACGGCCGTCATCCCCACGCCGGCACCGAGCGCCCCCACGACCAGCGCGGACAGGCCCACCCCGATACGGCGTCGACGACGACCGGCGACGGGGTGCGAGCGCGTCAGGGGGGACATCGCCGCCCATTGTGACGGTTCGCCCGGGCCGACCCGAGGTGCGGGCCGGCGGGCGTGTCGGCCGGCCGTGTCACCGGTGGGCGCCGGGCGGCCACGGGCGCGCGGACCGCCCGTGCTCATCTCGGCCGCAGCAGCCCGCTCAGGCCCCGGGTGCCGGGACCCGCTCACCGGCCCGCGGCGGGCCGGGCGGGGTGCCCTCGCCGAACGGGCGGCCGCCGAGGGACTCGCGGCCGTGCGCGCTCAGCCAGACCGAGGTGTCCGGGCCCCGGGGCACCACGCCGGAGGGGTTCACCGAGGAGTGCACGCCGTAGTAGTGCTGCTTGATCTGCTCGAAGTCGATCGTGTCTCCGAAGCCGGGGGTCTGGAACAGGTCCCGGGCGTAGGCCCACAGCACCGGCATCTCGGTGAGCTTGGTGCGGTTGGTCTTGAAGTGACCGTGGTAGGCGGCGTCGAACCGGACGAGGGTGACCCACAGCCGCACGTCCGCCTCGGTGAGGGTGTCCCCCACCAGGTACCGGCGGTCGGCCAGCCGCTCGGAGAGCTCGTCGAGGCGGGCGAACAACGCGGCGAACGCCTTGTCGTAGGCGGCCTGGGTGGTGGCGAACCCGCACTTGTAGACACCGTTGTTGACGTCGTGGAAGATCCCCTCCCCGAGAGCCTCGATCTCGTCGCGGTGCGCGCGCGGGAACAGGTCCGGCGCCCCCCGGCGGTGCAGCGACGACCACTGGGTGGCCAGGTCGAACTCCAGCTCGGCGTAGGCGTTCGTGGCGACCCGGCCGGAGGCGATCTCGACCATCGCCGGGACGGTGACGCCCTTGTCGTAGCCCGGCACGGCCTTCTCGTAGGCCTCGCGCAGCCACTCGATGCCCAGCACCGGGTCGCGGTCGCCGGGGTCGAGGTGGAAGCGCCAGCTGCGCTCGTCGTGCAGCGGTCCGGCGATACCCATCGAGATCGCGTCCTCGAGCCCGAGCAGCCGGCGCGCGATCACCACCCGGTTCGCCCACGGGCAGGCCCGGGCCGCGACCAGCCGGTACCGACCGGCCTCGACCGGCCACGGCGAGGACCCGTCGGCGGTGATGCGCTCGGCCACCCCGAGTGGCTCGCGGACGAACTCTCCGGTCTCCGGCTGGATACTCATGCCGCGAACCTAACGCGGTCACCGGGTGGGCGCTCGTGGTCGAATCACCGTCATGGACGACCACGTCGCCGGAGCCACCGAGTTGGAGGGGGCCCTGCGCGAGCTGGTCCGGCCCGGTGACCGGATCGCGCTCGCGGACGCGTGCGGCGCCCCGTACGCGCTGACCGGCCCGCTGAGCCGGGTCGCGCGCGCCGTGGGCGGTGTCTCGCTGGTGCTGGGCTGGGTACCGGCGCCGCTGCCCGACCTGGACCCGGACGCGTTCGCCGACGTCCGGACGGTCGTCGGCGGGCCCGGCCTGCGGGCGATGCTCGACGCCGGCGCGGCCGTCACGGTGCCCTGCCGGCTGTCGGCGACGCCGGCGCTGCTCACCGGCCCGCTGCGCCCGGACCTGCTGCTGGCCACCGTGGTCCGCGACGACGACGGGCTGCGTTTCGGCGCGGAGGTGTCCTGGATGCAGGCCCTCGTCGACGCCGGCGTGCCGGTCGCAGCCCTGGAGTCCCGCTCCGCGCCGCACGCGACCGGCGGTCCGCCGCTGCCCGCGTCCGCGGTGACCGTGCTCGGTGTCGTCGACGGCCCCGCGGGCGCGCCCGCCACGATCACCACCCCGGCACCCACCGCCCACGACGACGCGATCGCCGCGCACGCCCCGGCGCTCGTGCCCCCCCGGGCCCGGATCCAGTTCGGGCCCGGGCGTCTGGCCGCGGCGCTGGTCTCGGCGTTGCGGGTACCGGTGCGGGTGGACTCGGGGCTGATGTCGGACCCGGTCGTCGACCTCGACGAGCGCGGCCTGCTGGTCGGGACGCCGACCGCCCTCGGGCTCTACGGCACCGGCCGCCTGTACGACTGGGCCCACGGGCGCGGCGTCGTCCGCCGGGTCGAGTACACCCACGACCTCTCCCGGCTCTCGGCGCCGGACCCGTCGCCGCTGGTCGCCCTGAACGCCGCCCTGGAGATCGACACCGACGGCCAGGTGAACGTGGAGGGGATCGGCCCCTCGGCGAACGGGATGATCGGCGGGCACCCGGACTTCGCCGCGGCCGGCGCGCGGGGAGCGGGCCTGTCGGTGATCATGCTGGCGAGTGCGCACAAGGGCTGCCCGACGCTGGTCGAGCACCTGTCCCGACCGGTCACCACTCCCTCCCACGACGTGGACGTCGTGGTCACCGAACGGGGTACCGCCGATCTGCGCGGCCTGGGCCGGACCGAACGCCGTGCGGCACTCGCGACACTGTGGGGACACCCGGACGACGCCTGATTGGCACGAACGAGTGAACCTGAGTTCGTCATGTGACGTACTTCACACAATCGAGTTCTCGTTACGGTGACGACATGGGAGCCCGGCGGTCCGGTGACCCTCGCCACCGCGGGCGTCCGGCCCTCCACAGGCGGCGACCGGTCCGGCGCGATCGCCCCACCGGTCGGCGACGGAGCAGTTCAGCGCGCACACGTGGCGGTCCGTCCGGGCCGCGACGACGGCCCCGCCGGACCGCCCCGCACGCCTGCCTGTGGACAGTTTCGACTCTCTCGTTGCGTATAACACAACAAATCGTCTCGTTCCAGACCCCGGGCACGGGGCCGGACAGGAAAGCCGACCGCAACTACGGTCAGGTCGACCGCAGCGACCCGATCTTCGGAGGAGACGCGGAACAGATGACGGCCGATCACCGCACTGACAACGAGCAGCCCGAGCTCGGCAGGATGGCCCAGGAGTTCGGCGACGAGCCGCTGGACGTCCGGGAATCGACGCACTACAAGCACGAATACGTCCAGACGTTCGTCGACAAGTGGGACGAACTGATCGACTGGAAGGGCCGGTACGAGAGCGAAGGCAAGTTCTTCGTCGACCAGCTCCGCCAGCGCGGCGTCCACAGCGTCCTCGACGTGGCGACCGGGACCGGGTTCCACTCGGTCCGCCTGCTCGAGGAGGGCTTCGACACCGTCTCGGCCGATGGCAGCGCCGAGATGCTGGCCAAGGCGTTCGCGAACGGCATGAAGTACGGCGGGCACATCCTGCGCGTCGTACAGGCGGACTGGCGCTGGCTCAACCGGGACGTCCACGGCGAGTACGACGCGATCATCTGCCTGGGCAACTCGTTCACCCACCTGTTCGCCGAGCGCGACCGGCGCAAGGCGCTGGCCGAGTTCTACGCGATGCTCAAGCACGACGGCGTGCTGATCCTGGATCAGCGCAACTACGACTCGATCCTGGACAACGGCTTCTCCAGCAAGCACCAGTACTACTACTGCGGTGAGGACGTCGTCGCCGAGCCGGAGCACATGGACGAGGGCCTGGCCCGGTTCAAGTACACGTTCCCGGACAAGTCCGAGTACCACCTGAACATGTTCCCGCTGCGCAAGGACTACACGCGGCGGCTCATGCACGAGGTCGGCTTCCAGCACATCGACACCTACGGCGACTTCCAGTCGACCTACCGTGACGAGGACCCGGACTTCTTCGTGCACATCGCGGAGAAGTCCTACCGCGAGGAGGACCCCGCATGAGCGCCCAGCAGGCGGAGGCCACCGCCCGGTCGTACTACGACTCCGAGGACGCGGACACGTTCTACTCCAGCGTCTGGGGCGGCGAGGACATCCACGTCGGGCTCTACCGGACCGACGACGAGGAGATCGCGCCGGCGAGCCGGCGCACCGTCGAGCAGATGGGCGAGATCGCCGGGATCGGCACCGGTACCGAGGTCCTCGACCTGGGCGCCGGCTACGGCGGCGCCGGTCGGCAGCTGGCCAAGCGCTTCGGCGCGAAGGTCACCTGCCTGAACCTGTCGCCGGTGGAGAACGAGCGCAACTCCCGGCTCACCGCGGAGCAGGGCCTGAGCGACCTGGTGTCGGTCAGCACCGGCACCTACGAGGACGTGCCGCTGCCGGACGCCTCGGTCGACGTCGTCTGGTCGCAGGACGCGTTCCTGCACTCCGGTGACCGGGACAAGGTCCTCGACGAGGCGGTGCGGGTGCTCAGGCCCGGCGGGCACGTCGTGTTCACCGACCCGATGGCCGTGGACGGGGTCGACCCCTCGTCGCTGAGGCCGATCCTGGAGCGCATCCAGCTCTCCACGATGGCCACTCCGGGCTTCTACACAGCGGGACTGGAGAAGCGCGGGATGACCGCGGTGCGGTTCCACGACCACGCCGCGCAGCTGCCCACGCACTACCGGCGGGTCCGCGAGGAGCTCGTCGCACGTGAGTCCGAGCTGAAGAACGCGATCAGCGAGGACTACATCACCAAGATGAAGGCGGGCCTGCAGCACTGGGTCGACGGCGGTAACGCCGGCAACCTGACGTGGGGCATCTTCCACGCCGTGAAGGGCTGAGCCCGCCCTCGGCAGGAACGACGCACCGCGCCGCGACATCGCGCGACGAGAGGGCCCGCCCGGTCACGACCGGGCGGGCCCTCTCGCGTGCGGGTCAGTCGTCGTCCTGGTCGCCGTCCTGGCCGCCCTGCTGCTCGCCCCCCTCGTCCCCGTCGTCGCCGCCCTGCTGCTGTTGCTGGCCCGGCGCGCCCTGGTCCTCCCCGCCGCCGCAGGCGCCGGCCGTGCTGAACACCAGCGCTCCGGCGGCCAGCGTCCCGACGATGGCCCGTGTCAGCGTGTTACGTCCCATAGATCCGATTCTGGCACGGACCCGTGGTGCGCCGCCGTCAGGCGCCGAGGAAGCGCCGGATCTCCTCGACGGTCTGCTCCGGGTACTCGTCGACCAGGAAGTGCCCGGCGCCCTCCACCGCCCGGCCACGCACCAGCGCCGGGTCGGCCGCCCGGGAGCGCCACACGTCGAGCGGGTCGTCCTCGCCGCCCCCGACGACCCCGGCGCCGCCCCAGAGCACCAGCAGCGGGCAGGAGATCCGCACGCCCGCCTCCGCCGACTCCGCGTCGAGGCCCAGGTCCACCGAGACGGCCGCGCGGTAGTCCTCGAGCATCGCGTGCCGGACCTGGGGGTCGGAGAAGGCACGCTCGTAGGCCGCCAGGGCCTCCGGCGGGTGCGCGTCGAGGCCCTTGCCGCCCCAGCCGCCCAGCAGCGAGTGCAGGTAGCCGATCGGGTCGCCGGCGATCAGCCGTTCCGGCAGGTCGGCGGGCTGCAGGTAGAAGAACCAGTGGTAGTAGGCGGTGGCCAGGCGGCGGTCGACGTGGGAGTACACGTAGTCGGTCGGCATGATGTCGAGCACCCCGGCCCGGGTCACGGCCGCGGGGTGGTCGAGCGCCATCCGGTGGGTCACCCGGGCACCGCGGTCGTGCCCGATCACGGAGAACTCCTCGAAGCCGAGCTCGGCCATCACCGCGACCTGGTCGGCGGCCATCGCGCGGAACGAGTATCCGGCGTGGTCCTCGCGCTCGACCGCGCGGCCCGACCCCCCGTAGCCGCGCAGGTCCGGGCAGACGACGGTGTGCGTGCGGGCCAGCTCCGGGCCGACCTGGCGCCACAGGGCGTGCGTCTGCGGGAAGCCGTGCAGCAGCAGCACCGGCGGGCCCTCGCCGCCGTGGACGCCGTGGATCGCCACGGACTCGTCGTCGCCGGCGACGGTCAGGTCGAACGTGCGGAAGTCGTCGAACACGCCTGCGAGTGTGCCCGGCCGCCGCCGGTCTCGAACACCCAGTTGCGCAGGATCAGGAAACGGGCGATGCCGCCCCCGACGCTGGCCACCGCGACCGCGACCGCCTCCTGCACCGGGGAGGCCGTCGGCACGACCAGAGCCAGCACCAGCAGCACGGCCGAGCTGTATCCCGCGTAGAACACGACCGTGCCGATGTCCTGCACCCACTCGCGCAGGCGGTGCGCGCGGGCCCCGCCGAACGCGAAGCGGCGGTTCACCTCGGTGCTGACCGCCGTCGTGATCACCAACGCGACGAGGTTGGCCGGGACCGCGTCCAACCACGGCCGCACGACCAGGAACAGACCCGCGGTCAGGCCGGTGCTGGCACCGCCGACGATCGCGTAGCGGACCAGCTGCACGAGCGTCCGGTGGCGGCGCCGCCACCGGCCCAGGCGTCCCCGCGGCACACGGTCGGTCGGCTCCTCCGGCGCCCGCTCCGGCCCCGGACCGCGCTCCGGTCCCCGCTCCCGGTCCGGCTGCGAGAGGCAGCGACCGGCGCCCGGGGTGGGTGCGGTGTCCAACGTGCCTCCAGGTCTGCGGGTCCCGGTCCGAGGGCGACCGGCGCCGCCGTCGTCCGTGGACGTTGTTCGCAGTAATACCCCATCCGGATCACCGTCATTCCCCCGCACCACCCCTCGCGGCGCCCCGATCAGGCCCCGCACCAGCGCGAACGACCCGATCGGCAGGCGGAGAACCCGTCAGATCTTCAGGCGACGCTCAGCCGCGGAGCCCTCAGCAGTCCAGGAAGACGGTCTCCCCCTCGCCCCGCAGACGGATGTCGAACCGGAGCCGTCCCCCGCCCTCGGGCACCGCGACCAGCGTGGCACGGCGCGGTGCCGGGACCGTGGCCAGCAGCGGGTCGGCCGCGTTCGCGGCGGACTCGTCCGGGAAGTAGATGCGGGTCACCACCCGGTCGAGCAGCCCGCGGGCGAACACCGACACGGTCAGGTGCGGGGCCTCGGTCGTGTCGTCCTCGGCGGGCAGCGGGCCGGGCTTGACGGTCCGGACCTCCCAGCGGCCGTGGCCGTCGGTCGCCGCGCGGCCGAAGCCCCGGAAGCCGCGCACCGAGGACCGCACGGCGCCCCGCGGGTCGTCCGGGTGGTCGAACCGGCCGTCCGGGTCGGCCTGCCAGGTCTCGACCAGGGCGTCGGTGACGGGCTCGCCGGCCCCGTCGCGCACCGTGCCGCCGATCAGGATCTCGCCGGGTGTGCCGGGCGGGACCACGTCGGCCCCGGCCTGCCAGGTCAGCCCGAGCGACAGGTAGGGCCCGACGGTCTGGGACGGGGTGGTCATGCGTGCGGCTCCTCGAAGACGCTCTGCTCCCGGCCGCGCAGCACGATGTCGAACCGGAAGGCCAGTGCCCACTCGGGGCGGGTGGCCTCCAGGTCGAACGTGGACACCATCCGGTGCCGCGCGTCCTCGGGGACGGAGTTGTAGATCGGGTCCTGGCCGAACAGCGGGTCGTCCGGGAAGTACCTCTGGGTGACCAGGCGCTGCGGGAACGCGCGGCCGAACAGCGAGAA
>CBIHNM010000013.1:0-28916 GCA_966211265.1 uncultured Pseudonocardia sp. | reverse complement strand
CCTGCGGCTCCTGCACGTCACTCCGATCAGAGGCCGAGTCGAGGCGGCCGTGCCCGGCTGCGACGGGCCGTCGCAGCCGGGCAGGGCCGCCGATGCGCTGCACCTCGGTGTCGAGGTGCCGGGTTCAGCCCGGGGTGATCACGACCTTCAGCGCCTGGTTGGCCGCGGCGTTCTTGAACACGTCGTAGGCCTCGTCGATCTGGTCGAATGTGAACGCGTGGGTGCCCATCTTCTCGGCGGGGATACGGCCGCTGGCCACCATCTTGAGCAGGGTCGGGATGGACACGGTGTCGACCAGTCCCATGGTCAGGGTGACGTTGCTGATCCACATGTCCTGCATCGGCAGCTCGACCGGAGTGCCGTGCACGCCGACGTTGGCGATGGTGCCACCCGGCCGGACCAGGGACGCGGCGGTGAGCAGGGTCTCCGGGTAGCCGACGGCCTCGATCGCGACGTCGACGCCGAGCCCGTCGGTCAGCGCGGTGACATCACCGACGGTGCCGGGACCGACCTCGACGACGTCGGTGGCACCGAACTCGAGGGCCTTCTCCAGCCGGAACTTGTTGGAGTCGATCGCGATCACCTTCGACGCACCCCACAGCCCGGTGGTGAGCACCGCCGAGAGCCCGACCGCGCCGGCGCCGACGACGGCGACGGTGTTGCCGGGACGGACACCGCCGGCCAGCACGCCGACCTCGTAGCCGGTCGGCAGCGAGTCGGCCAGGAAGATCGCCTGCTCGTCGGTGACTCCCTGGGGGACCGCGTAGAGCGAGGTGTCGGCGTAGGGCACGCGCACGAACTCGGCCTGGGTGCCGTCGATCAGGTGCCCGAAGATCCAGCCGATCCCGCCCACGGTCTGGCAGTGCGAGGGCATGCCCTTGCCGCAGTACTCGCAGCGTCCGCACTTGGTGATCGCCGGGACCAGTACCCGGTCGCCGACGGCGAACCCGCGCACGGCGTCGCCGACCTCGGTGACGGTGCCGACGGCCTCGTGGCCGAGGATCCGGCCGTCGGTGACGGCGGGGACGTCGCCCTGCAGGATGTGCAGGTCGGTACCGCAGATGGTGGTCGTGTCGACCTTGACCACCACGTCGGTCGGCTCCTGGACGACCGCGTCGGGCACATCCTCCCACGCCTTGTTGTCCGGTCCGTGGTACACGAGGGCCTTCATCTGCTACCTCCGTTGGTGGCGTGTCAGGCTCGAGCGGTGGTCGACCGCGTCGGCGGCACCGACGCTAATGGCGCCATGCGCATGTGACTGTCCGATCCTGGGACCATCTCCGCCTGCCCCGATCCCGAGATGTGGATCACTGCCCCGCGGACGGGACAGTCCGGCTCAGGCGATGTAGCTGATGCCGAACGCGTCGATCTTGCGGTAGAGCGACGAGCGGGCGATACCGAGCATCGCGGCCGCCTTGTAGCGATTGCCCCGCGACTCGTAGAGGGCCTGCACGATCGCATCGCACTGAGCCGCCTCCAGCATCGACATCTTCGGTGCGCGGCTGGCGAAGCACGACGAGGGCAGGTCCGGAGCCTGGATGACCCCGACCGGCTTGCGAGCGATCACGTACCGGAGCACGTCCTCCAGCTCACGCACGTTGCCCGGCCAGGCATAGCCCTCCAGCACCCGGATGACCTGCAGGCTCAGGCGCAGCGAACGGCCCCCGGACAGGTTGTGCAGGATCCTGAGGGCGATCTCGCCGAGCTCGTCGGCGCGGTAGCGCAACGCCGGCACCCGCACCGTCTCGTGGAAATGGCGCAGCAGCAGCCCATAGGGACGGGTCGCGTCGGCCGAGGCGGTGTCGACACAGCCGACGACCATCAACGAGCTCGGCATCGCGACGAGGATGCGCAGGGACTCGTCGAGCCGGCGCGCCGCGACCGGGCTGAGCAGGTTCATCTGTCGCAGCACCAGCAAGTAGGGGCGCTCGCCCAGCTCACGCATGACCCGGGCGAGCGGATCCGGCCCGCTGGCCGAGTCGCTGATGTCCGAGCAGTCGATGTCGCGGACCGCGCCGGTCGGGAACGCCCGGCGGAACTGCTCCGCGGCCAGCGTCCGCTTACCCACGCCGGCCTCGCCGATCAACAGCTGGTGGCGGCCCTGCCCCGCCCCGGCAGCGACCTCATGGCGGGCCCGCACGTACGGGCTGAGCAGCTCCCGGTTGGCCCGCATCCGGGCCTCGGCATGCACCCGATCGGCGCCACCGGCCGTCCGCAGGTCCGCGGCATAGTCCCGACGGACCGTCGGCGCCACGTGCGAACCCTGGCGCCGGATCGCCTCGGGCACCACGACGACCTGCCGCTCCGCCATCGCCGTCGCCGACACCAGGCAACCGATCGCCTCGTCGCCGTCCGCGACCGGGCGGACCGTCACCTCCGTGCACCGGCCCGAGGGTAGATCGACGTGCCGCTGCCCGTCGGCGTGCTCGGCCAGCACCACACCGGCCAGCGCCAGATCGCTCAAGCTCTGCTGATCCTGCATCGGCAACCGGCGCACTCCCGGGCTGGTCAGCACGAACGCCCCGTCGGTCGCCACCGCCCACTCGGCACCGTCCGCGCACAGCTCGGCGAACCGTTCGTGCACCAGCCGCGCCCGCAGATGGCCCCGCACCCGCACCCGTTCCGAGACCTGCTCGGCCAGCAACCGTGCCACCGCGAGCCCGAGCGGATCGGCCTGGGACAGATGGGTCAGCAGCACCACCACATCGGGCGCGCCACCGTCGTCACGCACCACCGGGGCGGCGCACTCGGACAGCCAACTCAACTCGGCGTGGAAGTGCTCCGGACCGTCGATCCGCGACGACCGGCCATCCCGCGCGGCGATCATCGCCGCCGTCGTGCCCACAGTCTCCTCGCTGTAGCAGAACCCCGGCGTCAACAGCACCGAATCCAACAGACCCGCGAGCGTCGGGTCGCGATCATGGCGCAGCCGCACCACACCGTCGGCGCTGAGCAACGCCAGCGAACACCGCGCATCCGGGTTCAGCTCGAAGAACGCGACGAACACCGCATCGGCCTCGGCGACCGCCGACGACCGGGACTCATGGCCCACGTACCGGGCCGCGATCTCCCGCACGTCGACCGCGGCCTCGGTGGACCGTTCCCACGACGCCAGCACCTCCGGCCGGACCCTCTCGACGTGGTCGCCCACCCGGCCGCAACGCCAGAAGAGGCGTCGCACGGCATCGGCCTCGATCGCGTCCACCTGATCAGGCTAGATCCGATCCCCGGGCTCCATAAGCCCACCGAGAAGACGGCATCGCGATGAGGCCGGGGCCCCGGCCCTCGCCGCATGTCCGGGACCGGCAGACGTCACCACTTGATACTCCTAGGGGGTATGGGTATAAAGAACTGACCAGCCGCCCTCGTCGCTCGGAGACCACCATGGCGAACCACCCACACCACCACCCGACCGGCCACCGGACGGGGTGGTCGACCGTCTCGTGGGCCACGGCCGCGCAGGCCACGCTGCACTGCCTGACCGGCTGCGCGATCGGCGAGGTGCTCGGCATGGTCGTCGGAACCGCGCTCGGGCTGCACAACGCCGCGACCGTCGTCCTGTCGGTGACGCTGGCGTTCGTGTTCGGCTACGCCCTGACCATGCGCGGGGTCCTCCGCGCCGGGGTGGGCCTCGGGGCCGCGCTGAAGGTCGCACTGGCCGCCGACACGGTGTCGATCGCGGTGATGGAGGTCCTCGACAACGCGATCATGGTGGCGGTGCCGGGCGCGATGGACGCCGGCCTGGCGAGTGTCCTGTTCTGGGGCGCGCTCGCGACCTCGCTGCTCGTCGCGTTCCTGCTCACCACGCCGGTCAACCGCTGGATGATCAGCCGCGGCAGGGGCCACGCGGTCGTCCACGCCTACCACGGGTGACCGGACGCACCCGCGTCGCACACCTATACCCCCTAAGGGTATCATCGAGCGAGACGGAGGAGGTCTTCATGAACGGCTACGCGGACAACAAGGACTCGCACCTCAGGCGGATGCGCAGGATCGAGGGGCAGGTCCGGGGCATCACGAAGATGATCGAGTCGGACAAGTACTGCATCGACGTGCTGACCCAGGTCTCGGCGGTCAACAAGGCGCTCGAGGCGGTGGCACTCGGGTTGCTCGACGAGCACCTCAAGCACTGCGTGACCGACGCGGTCGCCGAGGGCGGCGAGGTGGCGGAGCAGAAGGTCGCCGAGGCCAGCGCCGCGATCGCCCGCCTGGTCCGGTCCTGACCCGCGGACGCCGCCGGAGCGACACGCGACACCCGACATCCGCCCCGAGCAGCGGCATCCGCACTCTGCTCCACCGGGTGCCCCCCGGGGGCACCTCACAACCACGGAAAGCGACCCGATGAGCACCAGCACCTACACCGTGACCGGGATGACCTGCGAGCACTGCGTCGCCTCGGTCACCGAGGAGATCACCGAGATCGGCGCCGTCACCGACGTCGCGGTCGACCTGCCGACCGGCGCGGTCACCGTGACCAGCGACGGCCCGATCTCGGACGACGCCGTGTACGCGGCCGTCCGCGAGGCCGGCTACCGGATCGCCACCGCCTGACCGACCGCCCGGCCGGCACCGGCCGGGCCCGACCGAGGACGGCCCATGAACACCGTCGTGAGACTCTCCGCCTACGGCGCGGCGCTCGCCCTGCTCACCGCAGGTGCGTATGTGACCGGGTCCGCTGTCACTCCCCCCTCCACGATCGCCCCCACAGCCACGGGGTGTCCGGAGACGGTCGGCGCCGAGGGCGCCGGGCCCGGGGAGAACCACAGCGGCGCCGTCGCGGAGTCCGCCGGCCGGCCCGCGGGGCCGGCGTCGAGCGGGGGCGGACACCCCCGCACACCCAGCACCCCGGGAGGCCACCGATGACCGCCACGACACGCCCGGCCGGCGCGGACGTCCGCGAGATCGAGCTCGCGATCGGCGGCATGACCTGTGCCTCCTGCGCCAACCGGGTCGAACGCAAGCTGAACAAGCTCGACGGCGTCACCGCCACCGTCAACTACGCCACCGAGAAGGCCCGGGTCCACTCACCCGCCGGCATCGCGCCCGACGACCTGGTGGCGGCGGTCGAGTCGGCCGGCTACACCGCCACCCTCCCGGCCCGTCCCGGGGAGGACGGGTCCGAGCCGCCCGACGACGCCGAGGAGGGTGCCGAGCCGCGCGCCCTGCGCTCGCTGCGCCGGCGGCTGATCGGATCGGTGGTGCTGTCGGCCCCGGTGATCGCGATGGCGATGGCGCCCGCGCTGCAGTTCACCTACTGGCAGTGGATCTCCCTGGCGCTGGCCGGGCCGGTCGTGGTGTGGGCCGGCTGGCCGTTCCACCGGGCCACCTGGACGAACCTGCGGCACGGGGCGGCCTCGATGGACACCCTGATCTCCATGGGGACCACCGCGGCCCTGCTCTGGTCCCTCTACGCCCTGCTGTTCGGCACCGCCGGGATGCCGGGCATGACCCACCCGTTCGAGCTCACCGTCTCCCCGACCGACGGCGCGGGGAACATCTACTTCGAGGTCGCCGCCGGCGTCATCACCTTCGTCCTGGCCGGGCGCTACTTCGAGGCCCGCTCCAAGCGCCGCGCCGGCGCCGCGCTGCGTGCACTGCTCGAACTCGGCGCCCGGGACGTCACCGTCCTGCGCGAGCACGACGGCCGCGACGTCGAGGCACGCGTCCCGGTCACGGCGCTCGCGATCGACGACCGGTTCGTCGTCCGGCCCGGCGAGAAGATCGCCACCGACGGCGTCGTGATCGACGGCAGCTCCGCGGTCGACGCCTCCCTGCTCACCGGGGAGTCGGTGCCGGTCGAGGTCGGGGTCGGCGACACCGTCGTCGGTGCCACCGTGAACGCCGGTGGCCGGCTGGTCGTGCGTGCCACCCGCGTCGGCGCGGACACCCAGCTGTCCCGGATGGCGCGCCTGGTGGAGGACGCCCAGAACGGCAAGGCCCAGGTGCAACGGCTGGCCGACCGGATCTCCGGGGTCTTCGTCCCGGTCGTCATCGCGGTCGCGGTGATCTCGCTCGGGTTCTGGCTCGGCTCCGGGAGCGGCGCGGCCGCGGCGTTCACCGCGGCCGTCGCCGTCCTGATCATCGCCTGCCCCTGCGCGCTCGGGCTGGCCACACCGACCGCGCTGCTGGTCGGTACCGGACGCGGGGCCCAGCTCGGCATCCTGATCAAGGGGCCGGAGGTCCTCGAGTCGACCCGGCGTGTCGACACCGTGGTGCTGGACAAGACCGGCACCGTCACCACCGGGAAGATGTCGCTGTCCGCGGTCCACCTGGCCGACGGCGTCGACGAGGACACCGTGCTCCGGCTGGCCGGGGCGCTGGAGAACGCCTCCGAACACCCGATCGCGGCCGCCGTCGCCCGCGCCGCGACCGACCGGCTCGGGCCGCTGCCCGCCGTGGAGGAGTTCGGCAACCACGAGGGGCTCGGCGTCCAGGGCGTCGTCGACCGGCACGCGGTCCTGGTCGGGCGCCCGGCGCTGCTCGAACAGTGGAGCCAACCACTCACCGGCGAGCTCCTCGACGCCGCGGAGCGGGAGTCGAGGCAGGGCCGCACGGCCGTCGCCGTCGCGTGGGACGGTGCGGCCCGTGCCGTGCTCGTCGTCTCCGACACCGTCAAGGACAGCTCGGCCGAGGCGATCGCCCGCCTCCGCACGCTCGGGCTGACGCCGGTGCTGCTCACCGGGGACAACCGGGCCGTGGCCGAGTCGGTGGCCGCCGAGGTCGGCATCGCGCCCGGGCCGGACACCGTCATCGCCGGGGTCATGCCCGCCGACAAGCTCGCCACCATCACGGAGCTGCAGCGGCGGGGACGGGTGGTGGCCATGATCGGCGACGGCGTCAACGACGCCGCGGCGCTGGCCCGCGCCGACCTCGGGCTCGCCATGGGCACCGGCACGGACGTGGCGATCCAGGCCGCCGACATCACCCTGGTGCGCGGCGACCTGCGCGCCGCCGCGGACGCCATCCGGCTGTCCAGGCGGACCCTGTCGACGATCAAGATCAACCTGTTCTGGGCCTTCGCCTACAACGTCGCCGCGCTGCCCCTGGCCGCGCTCGGGCTGCTCAACCCGATGATCGCCGGGGCGGCCATGGCGTTCAGCTCGGTGTTCGTCGTCGGCAACAGCCTCCGCCTGCGGCGGTTCCGCAGTGCGGTCGGCTGATCCGCCCGGAGGCCGGGGCGACCGGAGCGGCACGGCGGAGGCGGGATCTGCCGGTCGCACGAGAGGACAGGGGGTTTCGGCGCCGACGTCACGGGTAGCGCCCCGGTGGAAGGACCGACACGAGGAGCCGACCCGTCGGGAAGGGCTCCGGCAGCCGCCTTCGGAGCCGCGAACCGGGGAGGAGTCCGGTACGCCGCCGGCCGGCCCGGGGCCACGGATCCCCGTGATCGCCGCGAGGCGCGGTACGACCCACGACAGGAGGAGCATCCGTGAAGGCAGTTGTCTACCGAGGCCCCTACGAGCTCGCAGTCGAGGACGTGGACGACCCGCGGATCGAGGACCCGCAGGACGTTCTCGTGCGAGTCAGCACCACCTGCATCTGCGGTTCGGACCTGCACATGTACGAGGGTCGCACGGACGCCGAGTCGGGCCTGGTGTTCGGGCACGAGAACATGGGGGTGATCGAGGAGGTCGGCTCGGGTGTGACCGGCCTCCGGCCGGGGCAGCGGGTGGTGATGCCGTTCAACGTCGCCTGCGGCTTCTGCCGCAACTGCCGAGCCGGGAAGACGGCGTTCTGCGAGACGGTCAACCCGGGCTTCGCCGGTGGCGCCTACGGCTACGTGTCGATGGGCCCCTACACCGGCGGGCAGGCGGAGTACCTGCGGGTGCCCTTCGCCGACTTCAACTGCGTGCCGCTACCCCAGGGCGCCGAGCACGAGACCGATTTCGCGCTGCTGGCAGACATCTTCCCGACCGGATACCACGCCACCGAGCTGGCCGGGGTCCGGCCGGGCGACACGGTGGCGGTGTACGGGGCCGGTCCGGTCGGGTTGATGGCGGCCTACTCCGCCGTGCTCAAGGGTGCCCGCCAGGTCTTCGTCGTCGACAAGGTCGCCGAGCGGCTGCAGCTGGCCGAGCAGATCGGTGCCGTCGCGGTGGACTTCACCCGGGGGGATCCCGCCGAGCAGATCCGCGACGCGCTGGGCGACGTCGGCGTCGACCGCGGGGTGGATGCGGTGGGTTACCAGGCCACCGCATCCGAAGGTGAGGAGCAGCCCGCGATCGTGCTCAACCAGCTCGTCGAGACGGTGCGCCCCACCGGGGCGATCGGGACGGTCGGGCTGTACCTGCCCTCGGACCCGGGCGCACCGAACGAGGACGCGTCCAAGGGACTGCTGCTGTTCAACATCGGCAAGTTCTTCGAGAAGGGCCTGCGGATGGGCACCGGGCAGGCCGACGCCAAGGCCTACGCGCACCAGCTGCGCGACCTGATCGTCGCCGGGCGGGCCGAGCCCGGCTTCGTGGTCTCGCAGGAACTACCACTGTCCGACGCGCCGGGTGCCTACGCGCGCTTCGACCGGCGCGAGCAGGGCTACTCCAAGGTGTTGCTGCACCCGCACTCCGACCTCCCGCGCGCCTCCTGAGCGACACGACGGCCTGGTGGGCACCCGCGCGGATGATGGGGGAAAACCCCTGGTAGCGCTGCTACCAGGGGTTGTGGTGGAGCCGCCTGGGAGAGTCGAACTCCCGACCTACGCATTACGAGTGCGTCGCTCTAACCGACTGAGCTAAGGCGGCGGGTGCTGCGGCCCGAACTATACCGGCCGCCCCTCACGCCCCCGGCACCCCGGGGTGAACCGCGACAGCCGCACCGCGCTCGGTAGCGCGCGGCCGGAGTGGCGGCGAGGGTTGGACCAGCGGATCCTCAGCCACGGTGCAGGGCGGTCATCATCGCCTCGACCGCGATCCGGGGTTTCACGTTGAGCTCCAACGCCTCCCGGCAGGCCAGCACGGCCTCCAGCCGCCGCAGCGCGGACTCCGACCGCCACTGGCCGGCCGCGGTGCGGATCTCCCGCTCGCGGTCGGGGTTGGTCAGCGCCACCTCGGCGCCGGTCGCGGCGATCAGGGTGTCGCGGTAGAACCCGGCGAGGTCCACCAGCGCGCGGTCCAGGGCGTCGCGCTGGGTCCTGGTCGCGCGGGACTTCTGACGCTTCTCCAGGTCGCGCTCGGCCGCCTTCGCCGCCCGCGCCGCGCCGGCGACGCCCTTGCCGGTCCCGCCCGCGCCCATCGCGACGGCGAGCTCCTCGCGTTCGCTCTCGTCGCGCTGCTCGCGCAGGTCGTTCGCCTCGGTCTCGGCGGAACGGATCAGGGACTCGGCGTGGAAGAACGCGTCGCCGAGACGGTTCAGCCGGGTCGGGACGCTCAGGACCGCCTCGCGTCGCGCCCTCGCCTCGGGGTCGCGGGCCAGGCGCCGGGCGCGACCGACGTGGCCACCGGAGACCGACGCGGCCCACTGCGCCTGGTCCGGGTCGATGCCGTCGCGGTCGCGCAGCACCCCGGCCACGGCCTCGGCCGACGGGCTGCGCAGGTGCACCAGCCGGCATCGGGAGCGGATCGTGACCGGCACGTCGTCGGGGTGGTCGGACGGCGCGCAGAGCAGGAACACCGTCTCCGGCGCCGGTTCCTCCACGGCCTTGAGCAGGGCGTTCGAGGCGCCCTCGGTGAGCCGGTCCGCATCGGCGATGATCACGATCTGCCAGGGCGCCGTGGCCGGCCTGCGGGCGGCGAGCTGGACGAGGCCGCGCATCTCGGCGACCGAGATGGACAGGCCCTCGGGCACGATCTCGCGGACGTCGGCGTGCGTGCCGGACAGGATCGTCCGGCACGACGGGCACTGCCCGCAGCCGTGGTCGGGGCACTGCAGGGCCGCCGCGAACGCGCGCGCGGCGTTCGACCGCCCGGAGCCGGGCGGGCCGGTGAACAGCCAGGCGTGCGTCATCGACGCCGGATCCGACGCGGCGTCACCGAGCTCGGCGACGACCGCGGGCTGACCGACGACGTCGTCCCAGACGCTCATCGGCGCGGGCTCTCCGGGCGGGCCGGCGGGGGCGCGTCGTCGGTGACGGGCGGGATCGGACCGGTGGCGGCGGTGGAGACCGTCTCCGCCCCGGCGTCGGCGGGGGCCGGGATCAGCGGGAGGACGCCCTCGCGCACGCGCCCGGCCACGTCGTCCTCCGACCCGTCGGCGTCGACCACGACGTGGCGGTGCGGCTCCACCGCGACCATCCGCGCCAGCAGCTTCTGCACCCGGGCGTGCTCGGCGCCGGCGACCGGGGCGGCGGCGCCACCGGCGGCGTCGGGGGCGCGGTCGAGCAGCACGGACATGTCCGGGCGCAGCCGGCCCGAGGCCCACTTGCCCAGGTTCTCCAGCTCGCCGTCGTCGGGCGCGGCGCCCATCTGCTCGGCGGCGACGCCGAACTGGGCCAGCGGGCTGGCCATGAACCGGTCCATCACCACCACGGCGCCGGAGTCCAGCGCCGGACGGATCACGCGCTCCACCAGGTCCGCGCGGACGGCGGCCGCGGCCAGCGCCTTGGCGCGTGCACCGGCCAGGTCGGCCTCGCGGGTCGCGGCGCCCCAACGGGCCGCGTCGCCCTCGTCGTCCGGCTCGACCACGCGGTGCCCGCGCTCGCGCAGGGCCGCCGCGAGGAGCTCGGCCTGGCGGGAGGTCTCGGCCGGGGTCGCGCCCTCGATCGCGATCAGCACGCCGGACCCGGTGCGGCGCTCGCCGTGGCGCAGGGCGGCGACCAGGTCGGTGAGCAGCGGCTCCAGGCGGCGGTCGTCCATCTGCCGGTAGGCGAACGTGCCGACCACGGCGGCGACGATGCCCGCGCCGGCGAGGACGAACCGGGTGCCGTCGACCAGGTACGGGGTGCCGTCGATGGTGATCGTGCGGGTGGCGACCACACCGACCACGATCGGGACCAGCGACATCGCCCCGAGCAGCACCACCCGCACCAGCGACTGCACGAACGCGTTGACCCGGCCGCGGACCTCGTCCGCGACCTGGGTGCCGATGATCGTCAGGCCGGTCAGGAACGCGACGCCCGCGAACCCGCCGACGAACATCACCGCGACGATCGCCATGAACAGGTGCACCGCGAGCGCGACGCCCACCAGCGACAGCCCGGCGCCGACGATCGCGGTCCCGAACAGGCGGTTGTGCGGCAGCCGCTGGGCCAGCCGCGGCCCGAACGCCATGCCGAGCGCGAGCCCGCCGAACACGCCCACGAACAGGATCGAGTAGGCCGCGTCGCCGCCGCCCAGGCTCGACGAGTAGAGCTTCGCGGTCGCGATCACCGCGCCGCCGGCGGTGAAGGCCCCGATGATGCCGATCACCAGCCCGCGGATCAGCGGCGTGGTCGCGACGAACGCGAACCCGTCGCGCAGCATGAACACCAGCGACGGCGGCTTCGCGGCGCGGTCGGCCACGTTCGGGCGGCCGGACAGCTCCGGGATCCGGAACCAGATCACCAGCGCGGAGAACAGGAACGCGAACGAGTTCACGAACAGCGCCAGGTAGACCGCGGTCGTCGGCGTGGTCGCGTCGACCAGCGGCGCGAACTTCGTGACCAGCGCGAACAGTCCCGCACCGCCGGCCACGGCGACGCCGTAGGTGACCACCAGCCCGAGCTGCGCGGCGGTCTCCATCTGGTCCGGGCGGCGCAGCAGGTTCGGTACCGCCGCGTCCTTGGCCGGGATCCAGAACATCGCGCACAGCTCGATCAGGAACGTGGCCGCGAGCAGCCACCACAGCGATCCGACGATCGGGATCGAGAACAGCAGCACGAACTTCAACGTGTCGCAGGTGGCCATCAGCTTGCGCCGGTCGAACCGGTCGGCCAGCGCGCCGGCCAGCGGCCCGAACAGCAGCGAGGGCAGCAGCTTGGCGGCCACCGTGCCGCCGAGCGCGAAGCTCTGGGCGGTGTAGCCGGCGCCGGCCGCGAGGTGCGTGGCCAGCGAGGTCATCGCCAGGACCGAGAGCCACTCCCCGGTGGAGGTGATCGCGGTGACCGTCCACAGGCGGCGGAACGCCGGGATCGCCAGGACCGACGAGACCCGGTGCGACGTGGGGGCCGAGACCTGCGGGGTCGCGGGGGAACCGATGGCGGCTCACCTCCTCGTACCGGGCCGGGGCCGCCGGGAGGGTTCGGCGACGCTGGATCGGCGGTTGACGGGCCCCGGCGGCATGCCGGTCGTTGCCCTCAGGGTAGTCGGCGACCCCGACGCACGTGGGCAGGGCCGCACGGCACGACGCAGGGTCGGTCCGGACGAGCGGGCGAACGGCCCTCGCCGCTCACACGATCGAGATCGCCGTCTGGATCACGATGACGGCGAACACCAGCACGAAGAACAGGGTGAACAGCCGCGATCCGCGACGGCTGCGGGTGCGGCGGGAGAACCCGAACAGGGCAAGGTCGGGCTCGACACGCGGGCGCGGGGCACGGGGGTCGCTCGCCTCGGGAACGCCCCCGTACGGACGGCGCGGCGCCGGCATCGGTGCAGGTGGCCGGGGAGCCGGGGGGTCCACCGGCGGTGGCGCCGGAAGCGGTGCCCGCGGGGCGGGCGGCCCGGCCGGGCCGGGGCTGCGCGGTGCCGGCGGGGCGGGGTCCGCGCTCGCCGCGCCCGGCTCCCCGCCGGGTTCGCCCGGGCCCGGACCGGCGGCGTCCTCGTGGGCCGGGGACACGTCGGCGGCACGCTCGCGGGCGCGGCGCTGCGCCTCCCGTTGCGCGACCAGACGCGCGACGCCCCAGCGGCCGTCCCCGGCGTCGGGTGGCACGGACGGGACGTCCACGCCTCCCCGACCGTCCGGACGTCGCTGCACCGCCATGGGCGCATGCTAGGTCCGCCCGTGGCGACGGGCGAGGTCCACACGCGACCCGACCGCATCTGCTCCCCCGGTCGGGTGAGCAGGACGGCGCCTCAGTTGCCGCCCGGTGGCGGGGTGGCCGGCGGCGAGGGGGTCGGCGTCGCGGCGCGCGGGATCGGTGGCGGCGCGGGCACGGTCCCGGAGCTGATCTGCAACGTGACCTGTTCCCCCGGCAACGCGGTGCCGCGCGGGGTCTGGCCCACGATGGTGCCCTTCGTGGCGCGGTTGTCCACCTCGCGGGTGGTCACCGTCCAGCCTGCGCCCTCGAGCTCGGCGCGGGCGACGTCGACGTCGTCGCCGACCACGTCCGGGATCCGGGACTCGGCGCCACCCTCGAGATAACGCGGCGCCGGGGTCGGCAGCGGCAGCGGGGGTTGGCCCTCGACCAGCGGTTTGACCGCCCCGTACCACGTCTCGGCCGGGGTCTTGCCGCCGAAGATGTTGCCCTCACCGCACGGGAACGGGGCACCGGCACCGTCGCAGAGCGAGCGCGGGGAGTTCGAGTTGTCGAACGTGATGACGGCGCCGGACATCTGCGGGATCGCGCCGAGGAACGTCGCCGACTTGTGCTGCTGGGTGGTTCCGGTCTTGCCCATCATCGGACGGTTCCAGCCCGCCTGCTTCGCCGCACCGGCCGAGGTGCCGCTGATGTCGTCCTTGCTCAGGCCGTTCACCAGCGTGTTCGCCAGACCCGGCTCGACGGCCTGGGCGCAGGGTTCCTCGGTGATCGGCACCGGCTTGCCGGCCGGGTCGGTGATCGAGTCGATCGGTGTCGGCGGGCACCACTTGCCCTGGCTGTAGAGCGTCGCGCCGACGTTGGCCAGCTCCAGGGCGCTCGTCGGGGTCGTGCCCAGGGTGAACGAGGCCAGCTTCTGCGCCTTGGTCACCTCGGCGATGGAACGCTCGGTCCGCTCCCCGGTGTTCGGGTCCACGAACGGCGTGGTGGCCAGCGACTTGAGCCCCAGCCGGACCGACATGTCCACGACGTCCGGGACGCCGGTGAACTCCTCGAGCTTGATGAACGCGGTGTTCGGCGACGTCGCCAGCGCGTCGGTCATGGACAGCGTCGGCGGGTAGTTGTTGGTGGCGTTGGCGACCGGGATCGGACGGCCGGCGCCGTCGAGGTAGATCGGGGAGGCATAGCCCGAGGGCGGGACCTGCATCGTGTAGTTGATCCCCAGGCCCTTCTCCAGCGCGGTGGCCGCGGTGAAGATCTTGTAGACCGAGCCCGCACCGAGGTTGACCGGCTGGTACGGCAGCCCGTAGCTGGTCTCCTCGGCGCCGGCGTCGAAACCGAACGTCCGGCTGGCGCCCAGGGCGAGCACCCGGTGCTTCTCCTGGCCCGGCTGCACCAGCGACATCACGTTCGCGACGTTCGGGGTGTCGGGCGGGACCTCCCGGTCCAGCGAGGCCTTGACCTGGTTCATCGCGTTGCGGTCCAGCGTCGTCCTGATCGTGTAGCCGCCCCTGTTGATCTGCTCCAGGGAGAACCCGGCCTCGGTCAGGTACTGGACGACGTACTTGCAGAAGAAGCCCATGTCGCCGGCGCCGTTGCAGCCGTTCGGCACGCTGACCAACGGGTTCGCCACTCCCAGTGGCGACGCGATGGCCTGCCGGGCCTGCTCGTCGTCGATCATGCCCTGCTCACGCATCTGGGTGATCACCAGGTTGCGCCGGTCGGTGGCGGTCTTCGGGTTCTGGATCGGGTCGAACTGGGTGGTGCTGCGGACCATCCCGGCCAGCAGCGCCGCCTGCGGGACGGTCAGCTTGTCCGGGGTGGTGTTGAAGTAGGTCCGCGACGCGGCCGCGACCCCGTAGGAGCCGTTGCCCAGGAACACGATGTTCAGGTAGCGGTTGAGGATCTCGTCCTTGCTCAGCTGGCGCTCCAGCTGCAGGGCGATCCGTGCCTCCTTGAGCTTGCGCGCCGGCGTCTGCTCGGTGGCCTTGAGCCGCTCGGCCTCGGTCTGCGCCTCGACGTAGAGCATGTAGTTCTTGACGTACTGCTGGGTCAGCGTGGACGCGCCCTGGACCGTCTCGCCGGAGGCCGAGTTCGCGACGACCGCGCGCAGCGTGCCCTGCCAGTCGACGCCCTGGTGGTCGTAGAAGCGACGGTCCTCGATGGCCAGGATCGCGGCCTTCATCGCCGGCGCGATCTGCTCGTTGGTCACGTTGGTGCGGTTCTGGTCGAACAGGTAGGCGATCGGCGCCCCCGCCGAGTCGGTCACCGTGGTGGTCAGCGGCGGCTCGGTGCCGACCAGGTCCGCCGAGCTCGAACTGACGCTGTCGCCCGCCTGGTTGGACAGGACGCCCAGACCGGCCGCGACCGGGAAGGCCATGCCGGCGAACACCACACCGGCGAGGACGCAGAGCCCGGCGATCACGCCGATCGGCCGGAGAAGATGCCGGGAGAACCTCACAAAGGTGAGCGTACGGGCCCTGAGGTCAGGAACCCGTCAGGTCACACGCCCACGGTTGCGTAGTTTTGCGCGATGCCCCGGACGGGTCGCACGACCGAAAATCATGGTCGTCGCCAGAGCGCGGGTCCCGCCGAGGAACCCGCCCCGTCCCCCGAGGTGGAGCCCACGATGTCCGCACCGTCCCCCGTCCGCCCGCTGTCCTCCGTCGCCGGGTCGTCCGCGGGCGGCACCGTACGCCGGCGCCCGGCCCGTCCGCGTCTGCGCAGCACCGGCAAGCCGATGAGCCTGCCGACCTGGAACTGGCGGGCCGCGGCCCGCTGCCGCACCAGCGACTCCGAGGACCTGTTCGTCACCGGCGCCGAACAGCGCGACGCGCGGGAGTTCTGCTTCTCCTGCCCGGTCCGCACCGAGTGCCTGGCGCACGCGCTGGACCAGGAGGTCGAGTTCGGCGTGTGGGGCGGGATGACCGAGCGGGAGCGGCGCGCGCTGCTGCGCCGTCGCCCCGACGTCCGCTCCTGGGCGCAGCTGCTGGGCCGGGCGCGGACCGAGCACTACGCCGGGGGCGCGTCGCGCAGCGCCTGACCTGAACGGTGGCCGCCGGGGCCGGGTCGGTAGGTTCGTCGCTCCCGACACCGCAGACGCGCCCGCCCGTCGTGCCGTCCGCACCGCGCGGTCCCCGGGGCCGCACCGACCCGTGGAGGACGCTCGTGATCGCGACCGGCGAGCTGGAGTTCGTCTCCGGCCTCTACCGGAAGTACACTTCCGACCTGGCGTCGGTGGTGGAGCAGCAGCGCGCCTTCCTGGCCGCCAACACCGCGACGGTGACCCCGCAGCTCGACGATCTCGAGGCCGAGATCACCTACCTGCTGCTGCGCGAGCACCGCCCCGAGCACGTGGTGGAGATCGGCACGTTCTACGGCTGGTCGACGACGTGGCTGCTCAGCGCGCTGCGCGACAACGGCACCGGGCACCTGCACTCGTTCGACATGGTCGACCACGTCCGGCGCACCGTGCCCGACGAGCTCGCGGACGGGCGGTGGACGTTCACCAAGGGCGATGTCAAGGAGCACCTCGACGCGCTGCCCGCCGACACCGACTACCTGTTCATCGACGCCGACCACGGCCGCAGGTTCGGCCGCTGGTACGTGGAGAACCTGTTCCCGCGGATGACCTCCGGGACCCCGACCAGCGTGCACGACGTGTTCCACGGCCGGTCCGCGCGGGTCTGGTCCGAGGGCCAGGTGGTGGTCTCGTGGCTCGCCGAGCACGAGGTGCCCTACTTCACCGCCGCCCGCAAGCACTCGCCGAGGAACTTCGAGGCGGTCAACGAGGTCCGCGCCGAGCTGGGCCTGACCGGGGCGCGGGGCAGCACGAAGAACCCGATGATCTGGTTCGACCTGCCCTGACCCGGTCAGTTCCCGGCGACGGCCGCCGAACCGGACGTCCCGGACCCGGCCAGCAGCCGGCCGACCGTCCGCAGGCCCTCGAGGTCGGCGATGTCCCCCGCGACCGAGGGCACCCGCACCACCGGCACCGACGGGTGCGCCGCGGCGAACCGGGTGAGCAGGTGCTCCTCGCGCTCGGAGAGCTCGACCCGGTCGGCGTGCAGGCGCAGCACGGCGGCGGCGATCTGCGAACCGGCCCCGCCGACCCGCTCCGCCGCGGCCCGGGCGCGGGCCGCCGACACCGGCGCCAGGACCGGGTGGGTGCGGTTGAGCACCAGCCCCGCCAGCGGCATGCCCTCGCCGCCGAGGCGGTCGGTGAAGTAGGCCGCCTCGCGCAGCGCGTCCGCCTCCGGCGCGGCCACCACCAGGAACGCCGTCCCCGGCGAGCGCAGCAGGGCGTAGGTCTTCTCGGCGCGCTCGTTGAACCCGCCGAACATGGTGTCGAAGGCCTGCACGAACGCCGACGCGTCCGCCAGCAGCTGCCCGCCCAGGATCGTCGAGACGACCTTGGCGAACAGGCCGAAACCGGCCCCGACCAGCTTGCGGATCCCGCGGCCCCCGGCCCGCGCCGGCGAGGACAGCAGCCGGATCATGCGGCCGTCGAGGAACGTCGACATCCGCTGCGGGGCGTCGAGGAAGTCCAGCGCCGAACGCGAGGGCGGGGTGTCGACGACGACCAGGTCCCACGCCCCGGACGCGACGAGCTGGCCCAGCTTCTCCATCGCCATGTACTCCTGTGTCCCGGAGAACGAGGTGGAGATGGTCTGGTAGAAGGGATTCTCGATGATCTTCTGCGCCCGGTCCGGCGGAGCGTGACCCTCGACCATCTCGTCGAACGTGCGCCGCATGTCCAGCATCATCGCGTCGAGCGACCCGCCGCCCTGGCCCCCGGCCTCGGGGACGGGGCTCGGCTCGTTGCTCAGCTCGTCCACGCCGAGCGCCTGCGCCAGCCGGCGGGCCGGGTCGATCGTGAGCACCACGACCGTCCGGCCGCGCTCGGCGGCACGCAGGGCCAGCGCGGCCGACGTCGTGGTCTTGCCGACGCCGCCGGAACCGCAGCAGACGACGACGCGGGTGTCCGGGTCGTCGATCACGGCGTCGACGTCGAGGGGCCTGCCGCGGGTCACGGGCGTGCCTCCAGACCCACACCCTGTGCGGTCAGCGTCTCGGCGAGCTCGTAGAGCGAGCCCAGGTCCACCCCGCCGAGCACCTGCGGGAGCGTGACGCGTGCGAGCGCCGGGTCGGGCTCGGTGTCCAGGCGGTGCAGCGCGGCGGACTCGGCGGCGACCCCGACGGCGTGCTCGACGGTCTCGGCGACCAGGCCGTCGATCTCGTCGGGGGCCAGGTCGAGACCGGCGCCGGCCAGGCCCGTGCGGACCCGGGAGGCGTCCACCCGGCCGTGCGCGGCGGCGGTGACCGAGCGGTCGGGCAGCCACTGCTCGCGCATCCGGTTGACGATCACGGTGCCGACCCCCAGGCCGGCCTCGCGCAGCTCGGTGACGGTCTCCAGGGTCTCGGTGACCGGCAGGTCGGCGAGCAGCGTCACCAGGTGCACCGCGGTGCGCGGGGAGTGCAGCAGCTCGACGACGCCCTCGGCCTGGCCGTGGATCGGCCCGGCCTTGGCCAGGTCGGCCATCGCCCGGGTGACGTCGAGGAACGTGACCAGGCGCCCGGTCGGTGGGGCGTCGAGCACGACCGCGTCGTAGACCGGACGGCCGTCGCGGCCGGTGCGGCTGACGCACTCCTTGGCCTTGCCGGTCAGCAGCACGTCACGCAGGCCCGGGGCCAGCGTGGTGGCGAACTCGACCGCGCCCATCCGGCGCAGCGTCCGGCCGGCCACCCCGAGCCGGTAGAACATCTCGAAGTACTCCAGCAGCGCCGCCTCGGCGTCCACGGCCAGCGCGCGCACCTCGCCGCCGCCGGGTGCGACCGCGATCCGGCGCTCCTCGTAGGGCAGCGGCGGGGTGTCGAAGACCTGGGCGATGCCCTGCCGCCCCTCGACCTCGACCAGCAGGGTCCGCCTGCCGCCGGTGGCCAGGGCCAGGGCGAGTGCGGCGGCCACCGTCGTCTTGCCGGTGCCGCCCTTGCCCGACACCACGTGCAGCCGGGCCGTCGGCAGTGGATCGGGCCAACCGGTCGTCGTCACGTCGGTCAGCGTACGGAGCCCGGTGCCCTCCGGCCCGGTGACGGCCGTCGCTCACACGCCACCGCCCGCCGAGGCGGAGGTGATCGGGCGCGGATGCGGCGATTACAGTTCCGTGCCATGAGCTCCCCGGCCACCAAGTGGGAATACCTGACCGCACCGCTACTGATCCACAACACCAAGGCCATCCTGGACAACTTCGGCCAGGACGGCTGGGAGCTGGTGACCGTGACCGCCGGCGCCAACGCCGAGCAGCTGGTGGCGTTCTTCAAGCGCCCGGTCCAGGCATGAGCCCGACGGCGAGGCTGGCCGAGCTCGGCCTGTCCCTCCCGCCGGTCGCCACGCCGGCCGGGGCCTACATCCCGGCCCGACGGTCCGGGAACCTGGTCTTCACGGCCGGGCAGGTCCCGTTCGTGGACGGCAAGCTCCCGAAGACCGGCAAGATCGGCGGGGACGTCTCCGCCGAGGACGCCTACGACCTGGCCCGGACCGCCACGCTGAACGCGCTGGCCGCGATCGACGCCCTGGTCGGGCTGGACGCGGTGACCGGCGTCGTCAAGGTCGTCGGCTTCGTCGCCTCCTCGCCGGACTTCGGCGGGCAGCCCACGGTGATCAACGGCGCGTCGGACCTGCTGGGCGAGGTGTTCGGCGAGGCCGGCGCGCACGCCCGTTCCGCGGTGGGGGTGGCCGAGCTGCCCCTGAACGCACCGGTCGAGGTCGAGCTGATCGTGGAGGTCGGCTGAGATGACCGCGGGCGCCGCCACCGGGGTCGATGAGCACGGTGTCGACGCGACCGCCGCGGGGCCCGTGGTGGCGGGGCACGAGCTGCTGCTCCGGCTCGCCGGGCGGCTGCCCGACGACCTGCTCTGGCGCCTGCGGGACTGGCTCGCGGCCGGTGCGCACGACTCGCTGGCCGCGGTGCTGCCGCGGGCGCTGCTGCGTCACCGTCTCGGCGTCACCGAGCACGAGCGCGACCTGCTCGCCCGCTGCGTCGACGAGCGCTCACGTTCGCGCCGGCTGGTGGACGCGGTGCTGCCGCTGGCCGGGCCGGACGGCCCGTGGGCGGGGTTCGCGGCCGGGGACGGGCTGCCCGACCTGGCGGCCCTGTCCGCGGTGTCGGTCGTCTCCGGCCACCCGGGGGCCGAGCAGCTGCGGCAGAGCCTGCGCGGGCACCCGGGGCGCGGGCCGGACGCGGACGGGAGGCCCGGCGAGCAGCGGGTGCTGCTGGTGCTCGGCGCCCACCGTCCGTGGGACCTGACCGTCACGTTGCAGCGGCTGCTGCGGGTGCACGGCGACCGCACGCCCTGCGTCGAGGTACTACCGGCCGGGACGGAGCGTCCCGGCTACCACCGGGCGGCGCTGGCCGGCTCGGCCCTGCTCTGGACGGCGCCGGCGCGCCCCGCCGACGCCGCGCCCGCCCCGGGGCCGGAGACCCGTCCGCGCACGACCGGGCCCCCCTCGGGCGCGCTGACCGGGACCTGACCCACGCCGTCGGTGCGAAGGAGACACCCATGTCGGACTCCGTGGCTGCGGCCCCGACCGCTCACGAGCTGCTGCTGGCCCTCGCCGGGTGGGTGGACGACGACCTGCTCGCGACCGGCCGCGAACTCGTCGCCGTCGGCGAGGAGGCCCGGGCCCTGGAACTGCTGGTCGCGTCGCTGGCGGCCGAGCGTGCCGCGCTGCCCGAGCCGGTGCGTGCGGACCTGGTCGACGCGGCCGTCGCGTTGCGGGTCGAGCCGCACGCCGACCGGGCACTGCCCCCGGGCGTCCCACCGGGGGAGACGGCGCACCGGTTCACGGCCGGAGCCGGGCCGGCCGACGTCGCGGAGCGGGTCGCCGGGATCGCCGCGGACCTCCCGGTGGTCGCGCGCAGCGGGGCACGGGTGTCGCTGGTCTGGCGGCTGACCCCGTCCGGGGCCGCACCGGGACCCTTGCCGCACCCGGTGCTGCTGGCCGCCGTGCAGGGCGACGGACCGGTCGAGGTGCTGGCCTACCAGCTCGGCGCGGCGCTGGCCCGGGCCGGCGTGCCCGCCTCGGTGGAGGCGTTCGTCGAGGGCGCGACGCTGCCGCCCTACCACCGGGCGGCCCGGAGCGAGGCCGTCGCGCTGGACCCGGGCGCCGGGCCGGAGGAGGCGGCGCCCGCGCCGGGGGCCGTGGACCCCGACGACGACCACGACAGCGGCGACAGAGACGACAGCGGCGACCCGCCAGGACCGGCATCCGTGCCCGACCGGGGTGGGTCCCCGCCCGGCCCGTGGCCCGGAGCCGGCCCGTTCGACGACGACCCCGCGCCCGACCACGGCACTCCCGCGCTCCACCCGGTCGCCCCGCCGCGGCCCGACGGCGGGCCGGGGCCGAGGTCGGCACACGACGTCCCGCACCCGGGAGCGGACACCGACCGGCCGATGGACGGGCACCCCGCACCACGACCGGCGCCGCGCCGGGTCGCACCCGTGCCGTGGTCCCCCGGCCCGCGCGACGACGAGGGAACGGGCCCGGAGCAGGCGGCGGACACCGACCCGGTCCCGGCCGAGGACGCCGTCGCGACCCCGGTGAACGGGCTGCCCCCGGCCGACCCGGTCACCTCGACCATGCCGCTCGCCCTCGCACGGCCCGAGGACGCGCTGGAGGGCCCGCTGGACCGTCCGCTTCTCGACTCCCGCCTGGACCGGGCCGAGGGCACGCCGGGACCCGACGACGACCGCGGGTACGACCGCGCCGGCACCGGCGGGGACCCGGCCGATCCGGCCACGAGCAGCGCGTACCCGGGGGAGGAGACCTGGGACCGGGACTGGGCGACCGGTGCCTGGTCGACCGCCGGACCGGACGTCGAGCCCGACACCGGCCCGGCACCGGCGGACGGCGCGACCGGGACGCCACGTCCGCGACTCCGCTCGGTCTCCGGCCCGCCGCCGATCCTGCACGCTCCGGCACCGGGCCGTCCCGGCCCCGAGCCGTCCCCGTCCGGGCCCGCGACCGCGGGACCGGGGCCGGCGCGGCCCGGCCCCCGGACGCCCGAGGAGGCTTCCGGTCCGCCGTCCGCGACTCCGGAGGACCTCGGCCCGTCCCGTCCCCGGCACCGGCTCGACGTCCCCGACACCTCCGAGCCCGCCGGGGCGACCGGCGCCCCGCCGGACGAGGAACCGGACGGCGGCCCCGACCCGACCGATCCACCGACCGAGCAGCATCGGGCCGTCGGCACCGGGGCGGCGGGCGAGGACGAGGTCACCTCGGAGCCCGTCGATGCCTCCGCGCACCCGCAGACCCCACCGGCCGTGGCGGCCGACCGGCCCGCGGAGCCCGGCCCGGACACCGCCGCCCTGCCGACCGCCCCGGTGCCCTCCACCGGCAACCGCGACACCGACGCGCGCGCCCAGCACCCGGCCGCCCAGGACCCGCCCGACCGGCGCCCGCGGGATCCGGCCGGGAACGGCCGTCGGCCGACGCCCCGGCCCTCCCGTGGAGATCCCGGCCCGGTGCGCGGCGCCGACCTCGGCGGGCGCCTGACCCCGAACGAGCAGCAGCTGCTGCGGCGCCTGCAGGAGGAGCTGGCCGCACGCGAGAACGGGAGCTCCGAGCACGGGCCCCGCAACGGGACGGCGCACCCCGACAGCGGCTGACCGGCCGCGTCAGCCCGCGGCCCGGAGCACCTGCTCGATGACCTCCTGCAGGTGCAACGCGCGCGCGGCGCCGACCGGGAGGTCCGTCCGGCCCTGCCCGACGGCCGTCGCCAGGTCGTCGAGCAGCCGTCCGTAGCAGGCCGCGGCGTCGCGCGGGCGCTGGTCGAGGCGGTGCCGCCCGGCGGCACCGGACACCGTCGCCTCGAACTCGGTCGGGTCGACCGGCAGGCGCAGCGACAGCGTCACCGTGCTGCGCGCGCCGCCGGCGTGCGCCAGGCCGAACCGCCACAGGTCGGGTTCGGCGCGGTGCGCCAGGTCCACCCCGACGACGCGGCCGAGCGCGACGTCGAGCAGGTCGATCACGTGCGGGCCGATGTCGAGCAGCGCGCCGTGCTCGGCCCGCCAGGGCGACCCGCTGTACGGCCCGCCGAGCAGCCCGCCGGACAGCCAGCGCGCGGTGCCGGTGGTGTCCGGCCCGGCCGGGCCGTCCGGGATCGCGTCCAGCCAGGCCCGCACGGCCGGGTCGAAGCGCAGCGTCAGCATCGTCGCCGAGCAGACCCCGGCCGCGGACACCGCCTCGACCACCGCGCGGGCCCCGGCCAGGTCCTGGGCCAGCGGCTTCTCCAGGACGAGGTGCCGTCCCGCCGCGGCCACCCGCGGCGCGAGCTCGGCCTGCACGGCGGGCGGCACCGCGAACGCGACGGCGTCGCAGCGCGCGACGAGGTCGTCGAGCCGGTCGAAGGCCCGGCCACCGAACTCGGCGGTGATCTCGCGGGCCGGCCCGGGCCGTCGGGTCCAGGTCCCGGCGAGCTCCCACCGCGGATGGCTCACGATCGCCGGGGCGTGCACCCCACGGGCCCACGGACCGGCACCGACCAGCCCGATCCGCAACGCGTCGTCGTCCATGCGGGCATTGTCTCGGTGCTCCCCTCCGGCGCCGGGGATGACCTAGGGTCCGCTCATGAGCACGTCCCGGGCCGAGACCCCCGATCCGCCCGTCGTCCCGCGCCCGGCCGCCACCGTGCTCCTGGTCCGCGACGACCCGGACCCGCCGGCCGGGCACACCCCGTTGCAGGTGTTCCTGCAGCGCCGGGTCGCCGGGATGGCGTTCGCCGGCGGCATGACGGTGTTCCCCGGCGGCGGCGTGTCCTCCACCGACACCGTCGACCCGGCGCGCTGGCGCGGGCCGGACCCGGCCTGGTGGGGGCGCCGGCTGGGCACCACCCCGGAGCTGGGCGGGTCGCTGGTGTGCGCCGCGATCCGGGAGACGTTCGAGGAGTGCGGGGTGCTGCTCGCCGCCCCCGGCGACGACGATCCGGCTCCGCTGCCGCAGGCACGGTCGTTGCGCGCCGACCTGGTCGAGCGCCGGAGCACCCTCGGCGACCTGCTCGTCGCACACGACCTGGTGCTGCGCACGGACCTGCTGCGCGGCTGGGCCCGCTGGATCACCCCACCGGCCAACCCGAAGCGCTACGACACCGCGTTCCTGGTCGCCCGGGTGCCCGACGGGCAACGCGCCGACGACGGCACCACCGAGGCCCTGGAGGCCCGCTGGTGGTCCCCGGCGCAGGCGCTGGCCGGCTACGAGGACCGCGAGATCGAGCTGATGGCACCCACCCTGCGCACGCTGCAGGAGATCGCCGAGCACGACACCGCCGACGCCGTGTTCGCCGCCGCGGAGCACCGTGAGATCTCCGCCGTCATCCCGCGGGTGCGCCGGGAGGGCCGCTCGGTGACCGTCGTGCTGCCCGGCGACCCGGACTGGGAGTACGCCGCCGACCACCTGACCCCGAAGGGACCCGACGAGTGAGCACCCCCCACCACCCGGCCTACGGCGTCCTGCGCGCGGCGCATCCGCTGGCGTCGGTGCTGCTGCAGCACAACCCCGGGCACATGACGCTGGAGGGCACCAACACCTGGGTCCTGGCCGGTCCCGGCGCCGGCGACCGGATCGTCGTCGACCCCGGCGAGGACGACGGCGAGCACCTCGAGCGCCTCGCCGACGGCCCGCCGGTCGCGCTGATCCTGCTCACCCACCACCACCACGACCACGCCGGCGGCGCCCCGCGCTTCGCCGAGATGGTCGGGGCCCCCGTGCGCGCGCAGGACGCGCAGCTGTGCTCCGGGGCCGGGCCGCTGACCGACGGCGAGACGCTCTCCGCGGCCGGTCTCACGCTGCGGGTGACGGCCACCCCGGGGCACACCGCGGACTCGACGTCGTTCCTGCTCGGAGGGAACACCCCCGCCCTGCTCACCGGGGACACGATCCTGGGCCGCGGCACCACCGTGATCGCGCAGCCGGACGGGGCGCTGGGGCCCTACCTGGACTCGCTGCGCCTGCTCGCCGAGCTGCCGCCCGGGCTCCCGGTGCTCCCCGGTCACGGCCCGGACCTCCCGGACGCCGCCGAGGTCGCCGCGGCCTACCTCACCCACCGCGAGGAGCGCCTGGACCAGGTCCGCGCTGCGCTGCACACGCTCGGGCCGGACGCGACCGCGCGCCAGGTCGTCGAGCGCGTCTACGCCGACGTCGACGAGTCGCTGTGGCCCGCCGCGGAGTGGTCGGTCACGGCGCAGCTGGAGTACCTGCGCAGCTGACCGGCTCCGGCGCTCACGCGGGCGTCCGCGCGGGGACGCGCGCGTCGGCGGCGACGGTGCCGCGCTGCGCCCACAGCACGGCGGCCACGACCATGCCCAGCACCCCGCCCGTCACGAAGCCGACCGGCCCGAACGCGTCCACCGCGATCCCCGCCAGGGCCTGCCCGGCCGACACGCCGAGCACCGCCGCCGTCACCACCCAGTTGAACGCCTCGGTCGCCGACGCCCCGGGCGCGGCGACCTCCACACCCAGCGAGTGGGCGGTGGTCTGCGGGGTGATCAGCGCACCGGCCACGACCATCACCAGCCCCAGCAGCAGGACCGACCCGCCCGGCGCGACCAGCGCCATGACCGCGACCAGCACGGCGAACGCCGCGAGCAGCACGGGAAGGCGCAGGTGCAGCTCGCGCGGCCACGGTCGCATCCCGTAGAGCACCCCGGCCAGCACCGAGACCACCGACCAGGCCGAGAGCAGCACGCCGCCCATCGCCGGTGCCCCGGCCGCCGCCGTCGAGGCCAGGACGCCGACCTCGACCGAGCCGACGGTCAGGCCGAAGCCCAGCGAGGCGAGGGCCACCGTCCGCATCCCGGGCCGGGCCATCACCCCGAGGACACCGGCGAGCCGGGCCCCGCCGGGCCGCACCGACCCGTCGGTGGTGGCACCGGCCGGGCCCGCCGCGACCGGGCCGGGGCGGGTGGCGCGGATCCGTGCGGTGCGGGCGCGGGTGGCGCGGGTCAGCGCGAACCAGACCGTGCCGGTGACCTCGGCCGCCACGGCCACCGCCAGCGCGGTACCCGGCCAGGGCGCCGTCGTCACCAGCACCGCGGCCAGCGCGGGGCCCAGGACGAAGAACACCTCCAGGCTGATCGCCTCGTAGGTGTAGGCGGCCTCGCGGCGGGCCCCGGCCGGCACGAGGTCGGCCCACAGCGCCCGCGAGGATCCCTCGATCGCCGGCGTCACCAGGCCGGCCGTCACCGCGACCGGGACCAGCACCGCCAGGCCGGCGCCGAGCTCGATCCCGGCGATGAGGGCGGCCGCCGCCGCCAGGTAGGAGACACTGAACAGCAGCAGCGGGCGGGTCGGGCCGACCCGGTCCAGCAACCGCCCCTGCACGACCATCCCGACGCCGATCCCGACCAGCGACCCGGCCGAGACGGCCCCGGCGAACGCGTAGGAGCCCGACACGCCCTGCACGTAGAGCAGGACAGCCAGGCTCAGCATGGCGATCGGCAGCCGCGCCAGCATCGACGCGAGCACCGGCGCCACGGCACCGGGGGAGCTCAGCGCCGCGCGGTAGTCGCCGAGGGATGCAGCCATGCCCTCAGCATCACACGAACTGGTACGGGCGTACCAGTCGATATCGACGGGCCGGGGCGCCGGGCCCCGGCTCCGGTCAGCGGGCCCGGCGGGCCAGGCGCTCCGGCTCCAGGATCAGCACGCTCTTGCCCTCGAGCCGCAGCCAGCCACGGTGCGCGAAGTCGGCCAGGGCCTTGTTCACGGTCTCGCGGGAGGCGCCGACGAGCTGGGCGATCTCCTCCTGCGTGAGGTCGTGGGTGACCCGCAGCAGTCCGGACTCCTGCGAACCGAACTGGCGCGCCAGCTGCAGCAGCGACTTCGCCACCCGCCCCGGGACGTCGGTGAAGATCAGGTCGGCGAGCATGTTGTTCGTGCGGCGCAGGCGGCGGGCCAGCACGCGCAGGAGCTGCTCGGCGATCTCCGGGCGCTTGCCGATCCACTCGCGCAGCGCGGCGCGGTCCATCGTGTGCGTGCGCACCTCGGTGACCGCGGTCGCGGTCGAGGTCCGCGGGCCCGGGTCGAAGATGGAGAGCTCGCCGAACATGTCCGACGGGCCGGCGACCATCAGCAGGTTCTCCCGGCCGTCCGGTGACTTGCGGCCGAGCTTCACCTTGCCGCCGGAGACGATGTAGAGGCGGTCGCCGGGCTCACCCTCGCTGAAGATCACCTGCCCGCGCGCGAACTCGGCGGGCTCCAGCGCCTCCGCCAATGCCTCGGCAGCCTGGGGCTCCACGCCCTGGAAGATCCCGGCCCGGATCAGAACGTCGTCCACTGCACAGCTCCTCGTTCGCCTACCGCACAGGCGCGGCGGGTCGTCGGCGCGCCAGTGTAGAGGCCGCCACCGCGCGCATGCGCAGCAGGAACCCGTTCGGGCGCACCCGACCGGGTTCCATCACTCGTTCGGACCGCCGCAGGACGCCCGCGATCCATGCTCGATCCTGTCAGGCCGACGGGATCCGGCTACGGCGGGTACCCCGGCGCCGACCGCGGTTACGCAGCCGGAACAGCTCCAGGGCACGGCCGGTGCCCTGGCGGAACAGGGCGCGGAGCTCGTCGGGACGAGGCTGCTCGAGCATCTCGTCGAGCTCGTCCTGATGCACGGTGGACTCCCGCAGCCGGGATTCGACACGCTCCATACCCAGCGCGAAGAACATCACGAGCAGCGGCACGAGGACGGACAACCAGGCAGTCATGGCAGGGGGAATCCTCTCGCACACCGGAGCCGCTTCGTCGCTCGGGGTGCTCGTGGCGGCGATCCTGATATGCACTCGTGACACTCATCGGGGTGGCGTCCCCCGGCGTTACCGCGTCCGGAGTCCTCCGGCCACGGCTGTCGGTGGCTCCCCGTAGTCTCGGTCGGGTGAGCACCTCCGTCCGGCGTCCCACCCGGCGGGCCGCCGCCGGGCTCGCCGCGCGCGTCGAGTCCGGTGAGAGCCCGATCGGCCGAGCCCGTCGCGTCGGGCGGATCCTGCGCGCTCTGGCCGTGGCCTATCCCGACGCCCACTGCGAGCTCGACTTCGGCACGCCGCTGGACCTGGCCGTCGCCACGATCCTGTCCGCACAGTGCACCGACGAGCGGGTCAACCAGGTCACGCCCGGCCTGTTCGCCGCCTACCCGCGGGCCGCGGACTACGCCGGGGCGGACCGCACGGAGCTCGAGGAACGGATCCGCTCGACCGGCTTCTACCGGAACAAGGCCACCTCGCTGATCGGGCTGGGCGCCGCCGTGGTGGAGAACCACGGCGGGGAGCTGCCGGCGACGCTGGACGAGCTGGTGGCGCTGCCCGGGATCGGCCGCAAGACCGCGAACGTGATCCTCGGCAACGCCTTCGACATCCCCGGGATCACCGTGGACACCCACTTCGGCCGTCTCGTGCGGCGCTGGGGATGGACCCGGGAGGAGGACCCGGTCAAGGTCGAGCACGCGATCGGCGAGCTCGTCCCCCGCCGCGACCGGACGACCGTGTCCCACCACGTGATCTTCCACGGCCGTCGCGTCTGCCACGCCAGGAAGCCGGCCTGCGGCGCGTGCTCGCTGGCCGCCGACTGCCCGTCGTTCGGGCTCGGCCCGACCGAACCGGAGACGGCGGCCGCGCTGGTCAAGGGCCCGGAGCGACCGCACCTGCTGGAGCTGGTCGGGCTGGGCGAGGGCGACGCGGCCACCGGAGGCGGCGCCGGGATCGACCCTTCCGGGGACGGGCAGTGACCCGGTCCCGGTCACGGGCCGGCGGGGCCTCCCGCTCGGAGATCGTCGCGACGGCCGTCGTCGTCGTTCTCGTCGCGCTGGCCGTGCTCGCGCTGTGGCCGGACCCGGCGCCCGACTCCCCGGCGGGACCGGGCTCCTCGACCACGGCCGAGCCGGACGGCGACCCGGCCGCGGCGAACCCGGCGGCCCTGGCCGCGGCCCGGGCCGCGGCGGGACTCGCGCCCTGCCCCACCTCGCCGGCCCCCGGGTCGGGCCCGGCGCGCGGACCACTGGCCGGGGTGCGGGTGCCGTGCCTGGGCGCCGACGGGACCGTCGACGTCGGG
>CBIHNM010000012.1:0-29164 GCA_966211265.1 uncultured Pseudonocardia sp. | reverse complement strand
GGCGGCGCCCGGGCGGCCGGGGGCGCCCGCTCGCCCCGCCCCACGAGACGGCCCCCGCCACCCCGCCGGGGGGGGCGGGGCCCTTCTCGTGCGCCCGGTGCGTCGGCGGGTCAGTGGACCTCGACGCGGTCGTAGGTCTCGAGGCCCTCGTAGAAGGTCTTCGCGTCGTCGCCGGCCATCCGGACGCACCCCGCCGAGCGGGTCTTCGGGTCGCCCTCGTGGAACGCGATCCCGCCCGGTGCGAAGAACACCGCCCACGGCATCGGGGCATCGCCGAACTCCTTGCTGCGGTGGTGCGCGTCCTTGCGCTGCACCGAGAACGCACCGGTCGGTGTCTCCTCGCCCTGACCGCCGTGGCTGATCGTGACCGGCCCGTACTCGATCTCGCCGTTCCGGATCAGCCAGGCCTCGTTGTGCTCCAGGTCCACGCAGGCCCGGGTGCCGACGGCGCACGGCGTGCCCTCGACGGTCTCCGGGGCGGCGACCGCGGTCCCGGCCGCGCCGACCCCGGCCAGGAGGCCGGCCGCGACGACGGCGAGGACCCGCCTGCGGCGCCCACCCGGACGTCCACGGGGTGAGGACGACGTCGCGTCGTCGTGCCGGCCGGTCGTGCGCACCATCGGTTCTCGGTGTTCCTCTCGCGGGGTCGGGGACGGAGGTACTCATAGATCAACGAGCCGGTCCCGCGGGCGGGTTCGCGCCCGTGCCGATCACTTGTCGGCTCCACCCGGTCGGGGTAGGCATGGCGACGGGCGTCACGCTCGACGGCGTCCGGTGCACCACCCACCACGCGAGGAGCCCCCGCATGACGACGACCGACCCGCGCACACCGGCGGCCACGAACGATCTCAAGCCGCGTAGCCACCAGGTCACCGACGGGATCGGCGCCACCGCCGCGCGCAGCATGCTGCGCGCGGTCGGGATGCGCGACGACGACTTCCGCAAGCCGCAGATCGGCATCGCCTCGTCCTGGAACGAGATCACCCCGTGCAACCTGTCACTGCAGCGCCTGGCGATGGCGGCGAAGGAGGGCGTGCACGCCGCGGGCGGCTACCCGATGGAGTTCGGCACGATCTCGGTCTCGGACGCGATCTCGATGGGCCACGTCGGGATGCACTACTCCCTGGTCAGCCGCGAGATCATCGCGGACTCGGTGGAGACGGTGGTGCAGGCCGAGCGGCTGGACGGCACGGTGCTGCTCGCCGGGTGCGACAAGTCGCTGCCCGGGATGCTGATGGCCGCCGCGCGCCTGGACCTGGCCGGTGTCTTCGTCTACGCCGGGTCGATCATGCCGGGCCGGGTGGGGGACCGGGAGGTCAACATCTCGGACGCGTTCGAGGGGATCGGCGCCTGCTCGCGCGGGCTGATCACCGAGGCCGAGCTGGACACCCTGGAGCGCGCGATGTGTCCGGGGGAGGGCGCGTGCGGCGGGTTCTACACCGCGAACACGATGGCCGCGGCGGCCGAGGCGATGGGGATGGCGCTGCCCGGCTCGGCCAGCCCGCCCGCGGTGGACCGGCGCCGTGACGGCGTCGCCCGCGCGTCCGGCGAGGCCGCGATCGGCATGATCGCCAAGGGGATCACGGCCCGGGACGTGATGACCCGGGAGGCGTTCGAGAACGCGATCGCGGTGGTGGTCGCGTTCGGCGGGTCCACGAACGCGGTGCTGCACCTGCTCGCGATCGCCCGCGAGGCCGGCGTCCCGCTCGAGCTCGACGACTTCAACCGGGTCGGTGACCGGGTGCCGCACCTGGCCGACGTCAAGCCGTTCGGCAAGCACCTGATGTACGCCGTGGACCAGGTCGGCGGCGTGCCGGTGGTGATGAAGGCGCTGCTCGACGCCGGTCTGATCCACGGCGACGCGCTGACCGTCACCGGTCGTACGGTGGCCGAGAACCTCGCCGAGCTCGACCCGCCGGGCATCGACGGCTCGGTCATCCGCACCCTGACGAACCCGATCCACCCCACCGGCGGGCTCACGATCCTGCGCGGGTCGCTGGCCCCCGACGGCGCGGTGGTGAAGTCGGCCGGGTTCGACGCCGCGCAGTTCAGCGGCACCGCCCGGGTCTTCGACGGCGAGCAGGGCGCCCTGGACGCCGTCGACCACGGCACGGTCGGCGCCGGGGACCTCGTGGTGATCCGCTACGAGGGTCCGCGCGGCGGCCCGGGGATGCGGGAGATGCTCGCGGTCACCGGCCGGATCAAGGGCGCCGGGCTGGGCAAGGACGTGCTGCTGGTGACCGACGGCCGCTTCTCCGGGGCGACCACCGGGCTGTGCGTCGGGCACGTCGCCCCGGAGGCCGCCGACGGCGGCCCGATCGCGCTGGTCGAGACCGGCGACCGGATCACCCTGGACATGACCGGGCGGACGCTGACCCTGGAGGTCGACGACGCCGAGCTGGTGCGCCGCCGCGAGGCGTGGGTCCGCCCGGAGCCGACCAACCGCTACGGCGTGCTCGGCAAGTACGCCAAGCTCGTCTCCTCGGCCGCCGACGGCGCCGTCTGCGGCTGAACGCGACCCGCGCCCTCCGACCCGCGCCCTCCGACCCGCGCCCTCCGACCCGCGCACAGCGGACGGCCCCGCGCGCTCCGCGAAGCGCGCGTCCCCGTCCGCGGTGCGCGTCCCCGTCCGTGGTGCGCGTGCTGGGCGCGCGGTGCGGGCGGGGTAGCGGGGCGGGGTGTCCTGGCGGGGGTGATCCCGCTCGGCCATGGTGGGGGCATGCAGCAGCCCTCGATCGACAGCCCGGATGCCGGGCCGCCCACGGTGGACCGGCTCGCCGACCGGATCGGGCGCGACCAGGTGTTCGGGCCGCCGGTCGAGCAGGCCGGGGCCGTGGTCGTGCCCGTGGCGCAGGTGCGGGCCGGCGGCGCGTCGGGCCCGGGACGTCGCGGTGAGGGCGCCGGGGTCCAGGTGCGGCCGGTCGGCGCGTTCTCGATCTCGGCCAAGGGTCGCGTGTCCTGGCACCCGGCCGTCGACGTGAACCGGATCGTCCTCGGGGGCCAGCTGGTCCTGGGGGCAGTGGGACTCGCGCTCGCGCTGCGCCGCTACGGCACGCCGGAGATGCTCACCGGAGGGGTCGCGACCCGGCGGGGACGTCGCCGGCCGGGCGGCCCGCCGGTGGGGGTTCGTAGGCTGGGCCGATGAGCGACGAACCGGCGACCGGGCCCCGCGGCCTGCCCGAGGACTGGACCGCCTGGAAGGACGAGGTCGACCTGGACCGCTACGACGCGCGCTGGGCGGCGATGGCGCAGGCGGGGGAGAACCCGCACGGCGAGGCCGACCTCGTCCACTCGCTGGGGCCCGGCTCGGTTCTCGACGGCGGCTGCGGCACCGGTCGGGTGGGGATCGAGCTGGCCCGGCGGGGGATCACCGTGGTCGGGGTCGACCCGGACCCGGACATGATCGCGGCCTGCCGCGCGAAGGCCCCGGACCTGCGCTGGGTGCAGTCCGGGCTGCAGGACCTGGCGCTGCCGGAACGCTTCGACCTGGTCGTGCTGGCCGGCAACGTGATCCCCTACGCGGCGCCGCAGGACCGGGCCGCGGTGGTCGCCGCGTGCGCGCGCCACCTCGCCCCGGGCGGGCGGCTGCTCGCCGGGTTCGCGCTGCAGGACCGGTGGCCCGGCCTGGGCGAGTACGACTCCTGGTGCGCCGACGCCGGGCTGACCGCCCTCGACCGCTGGTCCACCTGGAACCGCGACGCCTACGACGGCGGCGGCTACGCCGTCTCGCTGCACCGGCGGTAGCCGGGTCAGGCGCGGGCCAGCACCTCGCCGTGCGGGACGACGAACCAGGCGTCCGGGTGCGCGGCCCACCCCGCGCCCGGCCGCGGTCGCCCGGGCCGGGCCCAGCGGCACCTCGGTGAGCTCCACCCGCGCACCCGCCCCGGGCCGAGGATCTCGGCCAGGTCGGCGGTGATGCTGCCCGGCCCGCACCCGACGTCGAGCAGCGTCAGCCCCGGGCGCAGCAGCGGGAGCAGGTAGGCACACGAGTTCGCGGCGGTCCGCGCGCCGTGCGAGCGCAGCACCACCTCGTGGTGGCCGTGGGTGTAGACGTCCTCGGGCACGGGCGTGCTCACCTGCTGCGGGCCAGGACCGCGGCGTCGAGCGCGTCGCGCATGGCCTGCTCCGGGCCGGGGTGCCCGGTCATGAGCTCGACCTGCGCGATCGCCTGCTGCAACAGCATCTCCAGGCCGCTGACGATCGTCGCCCCGCCCGCCGCGGCTCCCGCCGCGAGCGCGGTCGGCCACGGCGCGTACACCGCGTCCAGCAGCGTCGTGCCCGGCTTCCAGCGTGCTCCGGCCAGCTCGTCGGCCGCGCCCGCGGGCAGGGTGGAGACCACGACGTCGGCGCCGTCCAGGGCGCGGGCGGCCTCGAGCGCGTCGGTCAGGACGGCCCGCACCCGCGGCTCGGTGCCCAGGCGGCGTGCGGTCTCGCGCAGCTCACCGGCCCGCCCCGCGTCGCGGACCAGCACCCACACCTCGGGCACGTCGAGCTCGGCCAGCGCGGCGATCGCGGCCTGGGCGGTACCACCGGCGCCGAGGACGACGGCGCGCACCGGGCCGTCCGGAGCCGGGCCGGTCGTCCGGCGCGCCCGGCGCAGGGCCGCGACGATGCCCGTCACGTCGGTGTTGTGCGCGGTGCGCCCGTCGGCGCCGAACACCAGCGTGTTGGCGGCGCCGATCGCGCTCGCGGCCGGCTCGACGTGGTCGGCGACGGCGAGCGCGACCCGCTTGAGCGGCATCGTCAGCGACAGCCCGGCCCACTCCGGGCCGAGCGCGTCCACGAAACCGGGCAGTGCCTGCTCGTCGACCTCGTGCGCGTCGTAGTGCCAGCCGGGCAGGCCGAGCGCGGCGTAGGCGGCGTTGTGCAGGGCGGGGGACAACGAGTGCGTGATCGGCGAGCCGAGCACGGCGGCCCGGCGCGGCGACTGTTCGGGACTCACCCCCCGAGTATGGCCGCCCCCGGGCGCCGCACCCGGCCCGGGCAGCGACGACGAGGGGCGGGGTTCAGCTTCCGAGGGCGGCGCGGGTGGTCGTGGTGACCGCGCGTCCGTCGACGAGCATCAGGACCGGGGCGTCGGCGGGGCCCCGCCCGCGCCGGGCGCGGGCGGCGGCGGCGTCCTCGCCGTGCCCGACGGCCGGTGGTGGCGGACCGGCGTGCCGGCCGACCTCGGCGGAGGGGTCGAGGGCGTCCAGGCCGGCGACCGCGATCGCGCCGACGACGTCGGGGGCCGACCAGGTGACCGCATCGGTGCGCCGCGGCGCGACCACCGGGACGGCAGTGGTCCCCGAGGGTGCGCCCGCCAGGGCCGCCCGCAGCTGTGCCACCGTGCTCGTCGACGGCGTCACGAACAGCCCCGGCCGGTAGGGCCCGACACGGTCGCGGACCCGCAGCCGGTGGCCGGGGGCGTCGAGGAAGCCCAGCGTGGTGAGCCAGTCGTCGTCGAAGTACTTCGAGAGGTAGATCCGGCCGGAGTCCGGCAGCACGGCCACCACCAGCGCGTCCGGCCCGGCCTGGGCCGAGACCCGCAGCGCCGCGGCCACCGCGGTCCCGGCCGAGCCCCCGACCAGCAGACCCTCCTCGCGGGCGAGCCGGCGCACCGTGCGCAGCGACTCGCCGTCGCCGATCCGCTCGTACCGGTCCGGCACCGAGGTGTCGAACACCGCGGGCCAGGTGTCGGTCGCGGTGTCGGGGTGCAGGTAGTGCCCGACGGCCTCGACGAAGTACGGGCTGCCGTCGCCCCCGCCGTAGCGCGAGGACTCCGGGTCCGCGGCCACCACCGTCACCCCGCCGGTGCGCTGCAGGTACCGGCCGGTGCCGCTGATCGTGCCACCGGTCCCGGCGCCGGCCACCAGGTGCGTGACGGCCCCACCGGTCTGGGCCCAGATCTCCGGGCCGGTGCTCTGCTCGTGCACGTCCGGGTTGGCCGGGTTGCCGTACTGGTCGGCCAGCCACGCCCCCGGGGTGTCGGCGACGATCGCCGCGGCCAGCTGCTGGACGTGGCGCGGGTCCTCGCGGGGCACGAGCCCGGGCGTCGGGACGACCTCGGCGCCGTAGGCCCGGAGCAGCTGCACCTTCTCGGTCGTCGTCCGGTCCGGGACGACGAACACCGCGCGGTAGCCGCGCGCGGCCGCGACCATCGCCAGCCCGATCCCGGTGTTGCCCGAGGTGCCCTCGACGATCGTCCCGCCCGGGGTCAGTGCCCCGGACCGCTCGGCGTCGAGGACCATGTTCAGCGCGGCGCGGTCCTTCACGCTGCCGCCGGGGTTGGCCCACTCGGCCTTCACCCAGACCGGCGCCCCGCCGTCGGGGACGATCCGTCGCAGGCGCACCAGCGGCGTCGCCCCCACGCCCTCGAGCACCGAGTCGTACACCGGTCCGCCGTCGGTCAGCACCGGCCGATCGTGCCGTACCCGGCCGCCGCCCGCGTCGGCGGGCGGGCTGGAAGAGTACGGCCCGTGGGCGGAACGGTGCTGGTACTGGGCGGTCGGAGCGAGATCGGGCTGGGTGTGGCCGAGCGGTTGGCCGGTCGGGAGGCCTCGACGGTCGTGCTGGCCGCGCGGCGCAGCGGTGAGCTGGAGGTCGAGCGCGAGCGGCTGCGCCGGGCCGGTGCGAGCGCCGTCGACGCGGTGGAGTTCGACGCCGACGACCTGGCCTCGCACCGCCCGCTGATCGACGACGTGCTGGCCCGGCACGGCCGGATCGACACCGTCGTCGTCGCGTTCGGCATCCTGGGGGACCAGGCCCGCGCCGAGACCGACGCCGCGCACGCGGCCGCCGTCGTGCACACCGACTACGTCGCGCAGGTGCACGTGCTCACCGAGCTCGCCACGACCCTGCGCGCGCAGGGCGACGGGACGCTGGTCGTCTACTCCTCGGTGGCCGGGGTCCGGGTGCGGCGCGCCAACTACGTCTACGGCTCGGCGAAGGCAGGGCTCGACGGGTTCGCCTCCGGTCTGGCCGACGCCCTGCACGGTTCCGGCGTGGCGTTGCTGCTGGTCCGGCCCGGCTTCGTGATCGGGCGGATGACCGAGGGGATGAGCCCGGCACCGCTGTCCTCGACCCCCGAACAGGTCGCCGACGCGACCGTCGCGGCGCTGCGCCGGGGGCGCGGCGGCGACGTCTGGGTGCCGGGCACGCTGCGCGCGCTGTTCGCGGTGCTGCGCCTGCTGCCCCGCCCGATCTGGCGTCGCATGCCCCGCTGACCGGTGCCCCGCCGTCCCGCCTCCGCGAAGGGCTACCAGGACATGCGGGACGGCAAGAACATCCGTGGGGTCATCGAGTACCGCTGAACGACCGACCGTGACGGAGGGGCACACGTACGGGTGGCCGGAGCGCTACCTCCGACAGACGACAGGCGACTGATCGGCGTCGATTCGCGTGTGGCACTTCCGGTCGGGTGTCCGGAGTCATATCGTCTCGTGCGCATCCCCGCAGACGACGACGTCGAAGGAGAACACCACAGTGGTTCAGACCCGCGGAGCAATCGTCCGGCAGGCGCCGGGCAAGTACGAGGTCGTCGACCTCGAGGTGGACGATCCTCGCGACGGCGAGATCCAGGTCAAGATGGTCGCGTCGGGCCTGTGCCACTCGGACGACCACATCGCGACCGGTGACATCCCGGTCGGCATCTACCCGTTCGCCGGTGGGCACGAGGGCGCGGGCATCGTGGCCAAGGCCGGCCGCAACAACAAGGGGCTCAAGGAGGGCGACCACGTCGTCTTCTCCTTCCTGCCCTCCTGTGGGCACTGCCGCTGGTGCGCCTCGGGTCAGCAGAACCTCTGCGACCTCGGTGCGGGCCTGCTCGCGGGCACCCGCTGGGAGGAGGACACCACCCGGCTGAAGCTGGGCGACGGCACGCCGGTCGGCCAGATGTGCGGCATCTCCACGTTCCTGGAGACCACCACGGTCGCGCAGGACTCCTGCGTGAAGGTCCCCGACGACATCCCGCTCGACGTGGCCTGCCTGGTCGGCTGCGGCGTCGGCACCGGGTGGGGATCCGCGGTGAACTCCGGCGGCGTCCAGCCCGGCCACACCACGATCGTCATGGGCATCGGCGGCATCGGCATCAACTCGGTGCAGGGCGCCAAGCACGCCGGCGCGTCGAACATCATCGCCGTGGACCCGGTCGCGCTCAAGCGTGAGAAGGCCCAGGAGATGGGCGCGACGCACGCCGTCGAGTCCATGGAGGAGGCCACCGAGCTGGCCAAGCAGTTCACCAACGGCCAGGGCGCCGACCAGGCGATCGTGACCGTCGGCGTGGTCAAGCCGGAGTACGTCGGGCAGGCCATGGCCTCGATCCGCAAGGCGGGCACCGTCGTGGTCACGGCGCTGGGCAACATCGCCGACACCACGCCGCTGCCGGTCTCGCTGGCCGACGTGACGCTGTTCCAGAAGCGCCTCCAGGGCTCGCTGTTCGGCGCCTCGAACCCGAACTGGGACATCCTGCGCCAGCTCGACCTGTACCGGTCGGGCGCGCTCAAGCTCGACGAGCTCGTCACGAAGAACTACACCCTCGACGAGGTCGCGCAGGGCTACCAGGACATGCACGACGGCAAGATCGTCCGCGGCGTCATCAAGTACAGCTGACCTCGCGGCAGCAGACTCGGGGCCCGGTCCGCAACGGCGCGGACCGGGCCCCTCCCCGTCCGGGGCCCCACGGACCGGCCGGGGACGCGGCAGGACCCGCACGGGTCCCGCACCCGCTCCGGTCGGCGGGATCGCATACTGGCCGCGATGTCCGCCCCGCGCACCACCGCCACCGACCTGCTCGCCCGCACCCCGCTCGTCGACGGGCACAACGACCTGCCGTGGGCGCTGCGCACCCTGGCCGAGACCGACCCGGGCGGCCCCGAGCCGGACCTGGCCGCCGGAGAGCCACGGCTGCACACCGACCTGCCCCGGCTGCGCGCCGGCCGGGTCGGAGCGCAGTTCTGGTCGGTCTACGTGCCCGGCTCGTTCACCGGCGACAGCGCGGTGACCGCAGTGTTCGAGCAGATCGACCGGGTGCACCGGCTCGCCGCCCGCCACCCGGGCGAGCTGGCGCTGGCCGACGACGCCGACGAGGCGGAGGCGGCGTTCGCGAGCGGGCGCGTCGCGTCGCTGATGGGCGCCGAGGGCGGGCACGCGATCGCGGGGTCGCTGGGGGTGCTGCGCGCGCTGCGCCGGGCGGGGGTCCGGTACCTGACCCTGACCCACAACCTGAACAACACCTGGGCCGACTCGGCCACCGACGAGCCGGTGCACGGGGGGCTGGCGCCGTTCGGACGCGATGTCGTGGCCGAGATGAACCGGATCGGCATGATCGTGGACCTCTCACACGTGGCCGCCACGACGATGCGCGACGCCCTGGAGGTCACCTCCGCCCCGGTGCTGTTCACCCATTCCGGCGCCCGTGCCGTGACCGACGTGCCACGCAACGTCCCCGCGGACGTGCTCTCGGCGCTGCCGCGCAACGGGGGCGTGTGCATGGTGACGTTCGTGCCGCGGTTCGTCTCGACCGCGGTCGCCGACTGGGACACCCGCCTGGCCCGGGAGATGACCGCGGCCGGGCTCGACCACCGGGACCTGCAGGCCCGCAACGCGTTCGCCCGGCGCCGGGACGGCCCGGCCGCGCCCTCGGCGACGATGGACGACGTGGTCGCGCACCTCGACCACGTCCGGGAGGCGGCCGGCATCGACCACATCGGGATCGGCGGCGACTACGACGGCGTCGCCGACCTCCCGGTCGGGCTGGAGGACGTGTCCGGCTACCCGCGCCTGTTCGACGCGCTGCTGGCCGGGGGCTGGAGCGCCGGGGACTGCGCGAAGCTGGCCGGGGGCAACGCGCTGCGCGTGCTGCGTGCCGCCGACGAGGTCGCGACCGGGTGAGCCCGCCCCGGCGGGCGGTCGTCAGGACGAGGCCAGGGCGGCGGTGACGTCGGCGAGTGCCGGGCCGTGCAGCCGGGCGAGCCCCGCCCGTCGGCCGGTCGAGACGAGCAGCAGCTCCCCGGCCGGCCCGCGCAGCTCGTGCGTTCCCTCGCCACGCGAGAAGTCGGCGTCGGTGGCCACGACACGGATCCCGGCGAAGCGTCTCGACAGGCGCAGGAACGGGCTCCTCCACACCTGCTCGAGCGCGGGGACGACCCGTGCGACCGGCATCGCCCGCGACCGCCCGAGCGGGCGCAGCCGGACTCATCGCGCGCGGGCGGCGGCGCGGGCGGGGCCCGGTTCAGGGGCGCCCGCGCAGCGGCGGGGCGAGCTCGGCGGGGGAGACGGTGACGACGCCGGCCCGCTCGACCTGGTCGGCCAGCGCGGTGGCGTGGTGCCGCAGGCCGGGCAGGTCGAGCCCGGCCGGGCCGGGCACCGCCGCGCCCGCCTCCCACTCGCCGATGCCCTCGGCGCCGCGCCGCAGCAGCGAGACCGCGCCGCGGGCGTTGTGGCGCTGGGCGTGGGTGAGGCCGACCGCGAGCTGGGCCAGCGCCCGCCAGAGCTCGCGGGTCTCCGGGCCGGCGGCCTTCCAGGCGCCCTCCAGGATCTCGTGCGCCTGGAACGGCATGCCCTCGTCGAGCAGCCGCTGCGCCTCGGTGACGGCCTCGTCCGGGGCGAGCACCAGGTCCTCCGGGACCCGTTCGACGCCGTCGGCGCCGTGCGGCAGCGGGCGTCCGGCGGCGTCGCGGGGGCGGGCGTTGCGGGCGCGGCCCTGCTCGTCGCGGTCCCGGCGCGGTGCGGAGGTCATCGCCCGCGAGCCTGCCACGCGCCGCGGCCCGGGGCACCCCGGCCGGGACGGGCCGGGTGGTCGACCGCGGGTTAGGTTGCCCGGAGGCGGAACCGACGAGGAGGGAACACGTGGACGGACTGTTCGACGTGGCGGGCAAGGTCGCCCTGGTCACCGGTGGCACCAGCGGGATCGGCCACATGATCGCCCAGGGGCTGGTCGAGGCCGGTGCGAGGGTCTACGTGTCCAGCCGCAAGGCGCAGGCGTGCGCGGCCGCGGAGGCCGGGATCGGCGTCGTCGGGATCCCGGCGGACCTGTCGTCGGAGGACGAGTGCCTGCGCCTGGCCGGTGAGATCGGCGCCCGTGAGCAACGCCTGGACATCCTGGTCAACAACGCCGGCGCCACCTGGGGCGCGCCGCTGGAGGAGTTCCCGGCCGCGGCCTGGGACAAGGTGCTCGACCTCAACGTCAAGTCGCCGTTCTTCCTGACCCGGGCGCTGCTACCGCTGCTCGAGGCCGGCGCGACCGACGACGACCCGTCCCGCGTGATCAACATCGGGAGCATCGACGGGATCCGGGTGCCGGAGCTGCCGAACTACTCCTACTCGGCGTCCAAGGCCGCGGTGCACCACCTCACGCACGTGCTGGCCCGCGAGCTGGGCCCGCGCCGGATCACGGTGAACGCCGTGGCGCCGGGCCCGTTCCCGTCGAAGATGATGAGGGCGACGCTGGAGGCCGCGGGCGACGAGATCGCCGCGAGCTCGCCGCTGGGCCGGATCGGGCGCCCGTCGGACATGGCGGGGGTGACGCTGTTCCTGTCCGGCCGGGCCGGGTCCTACGTCACCGGTGCGGTGATCCCCGTCGACGGCGGCATCTCCACCACGGGCTGACCACCCCTCTCTCCGGCGTTGTGGAGCCATCTCTCGCGCCGGTGGGGCCGTCGGGGCCGCGTCGTGGAGCCATCACGCGGCTCCCGCGGCGATCAGTTCTCCAGCGGCCCCAGCTCGGCGCGGAACTGGTCGAGCAGTGCCGGCCAGTCCGCGACCGGCCCCGCCGGGCGGACCACGAACTTCGTCAGCCCGCCCTCGACGAACCGGCGGATCCGCTCGCGGGCCCCGTCCCAGCCGCGGGCCAGCAGCTGCTCCGGGTCGGCGTCGGGGCGCTGCCGGGCCGATCGCCGCAGCGCCGCGGTCACCCGGTCCTCGTCGGTGCCGGGCAGCACGACGGTGACGTTCGTGCCGTAGTGGTCCTCCTCGATCTCCCGGCCGGCCTCCCGGGCGGCCTCGGAGATGGTGACCCGGGCCCGGGCTGCCTCGTCCGGGGTGAGGAAGCTGCCCAGCCAGCCGTCGGCGAGCTGCCCGACGCGGCGCAGCCCCACCTCCGCCCGCCCGCCCAGCCACAGGTCCAGCGGCCGTGCCGGGCGCGGGTTCACGCTCGCGCCGTCGAGGGTGAAGTGGGTGCCGTGGTGGGTGACCTCGGGCTCGGTGAGCAGCCGCCGCAGCACCACCAGCGACTCCTCGAACACCTCCGCCCGCACCCCCTCGACCGGGTAGAGCTGCCGCTCCGACGGGGTCGCCGCCCGGACCCCGAACGCCGGCAGGATCCGCTTCGGCGCCAGCACGGCCAGCGTGGCGAGCTGCGAGGCCAGCACCGCAGGGTTGCGTCTGGGCAGGACGACGACCCCGGTGCCGACCTTGAGCGAACGGGTCCGGGCGGCGGCCCACGCCATGCCGGTGATCGCGTCGACCCCGCCGGCGGAGACCAGGTCGGGCAGCCACAGCGAGTCGATCCCGCGCGACTCCAGGGCGTCCACGAACTCGTCGAACTCGGCACCGGGGTCCTCGGGGCGCAGGCCCACCGAACCGATCCCGATGCGGACCTTCATCTGGGTCGCGGAGGCGGTCACCGCATCGACGCTAATCGTGCGCGGTCGCCGCGGGCACCCCCGGGGCGGGGCGCCGCGCCACGGACCCTTCTCGCGCACGAGTCGAATGACCTCTCGACGACGTCGTCCGGACATCGGTGGGTCATTTCACAGCGCACTCCGAAAACTGTCCGAATCGTCGTTCCCGCGGTATTCATCCGGGCCGTCACGCTCGCCGGATCCGTATACACGCGCCGGTGCGCCGCCGCGCGCGTGCACGGTTCCTGCTGGTAGACCTGGCGATGTGGACAAGGAGCGGGGACGGCAGCTGGCCGCGCTGGTCGTGGTCGGCGGAGTACTGCTGGCCGGGATCCTGTTCCCGGTCGTGGGTGGCGGCGGAATTCTCGCCAAACAGGTCGCGGAATCGGCGACCGAGACGTCCGGTTCCATTCGGAGCGGAATCCTGCCGTCCGCGACCGTGATGACCGACTCCTCCGGTGCGCCGGTCGCGTACTTCTACGACCAGTACCGGCAGGCGGTGCCCGGCGAGAAGATCTCGGTCGCGATGAAGGCGGCCATCGTCGGGATCGAGGACCGCCGGTTCTTCACCCACGGCGGGGTCGACCCGATCGGCGTCGCGCGGGCCCTGGTGAACAACTCCGAGGGCGCCGCCCAGCAGGGCGGGTCGACGCTGACCGAGCAGTACGTCAAGAACTACGACCTCTACGTCGCCGCGCGCACCGACGCCGAGAAGCAGGCGGCGGTCGCGCCGAACTACGCGCGCAAGATCAAGGAGGCGGAGCTGGCGGTCAGCCTGGACCACCAGCTGTCCAAGGACCAGATCCTCGCCGGCTACCTCAACCTCGTCTACTACGGCCACGGAGCCTACGGCGTGCAGGCCGCGGCGCAGGCGTACTTCGGCGTGGACGCGAGCGCGCTCGACGTCCCGCAGGCCGCGATGCTGGCCGGGATGGTGCAGAGCCCGGGCCCGTACGACCCGGTGCGCCACCCGGACGCGGCGAGGAACCGCCGCGACGTCGTGATCGAGCAGATGCGCCAGGCCGGGTCGATCGACGCGGCCCAGGCGGCGAGGGCCGCCGCGGCCCCGCTGGGGGTCAAGCCCGACCCGGCGGTGCCGCGCGAGGGCTGCGCCGGCGCCGGCGACGCCGGCTACTTCTGCGACTACGTCGTGCACTACCTCACCGAGGCCGGGATGAGCCAGCAGCAGCTGATCGACGGCGGCTACACGATCCGGACCACGCTCGACCGCCGCCAGCTCGGGGCGCTCAAGGCCGCGATCGACGGCCAGGTCCCGGCCGACCAGCCGCACGTCGCCGACGTCATGTCGATCGTGGCCCCGGGGGCGACCTCGCACCCGGTCACCGCGATGGCGGCGAACCGCACGTTCGGCAACGCCGAGGGCCAGTCGGCCTACGGGCTGCCCTACGAGCCGGAGAACCTCGGCGCCGGTTCGGTGTACAAGATCTTCACCGCGGCGACCGCGCTCGAGCAGCGTGACATCGGGATCGACTCGGTCATCCCGGTCCCGCCTGCCGGGTACGCCTCGCCGATCTACCGCAACGGCGACGGGTCCTCGGTCCCGGTCGGCAACGCCGGGCGCTACCCGCCGCAGCTCTCGCTGACCGACGCGCTGGCGCAGTCGCCGAACACCGCGTTCGTCAAGCTCGAGGAGACGACCGGGATCCCGCCGGTGGTCGACATGGCGGTGCGGCTGGGCCTGACCTCGCTGGCCGAGGCCCCGTCCGGGGGCGGCGACTCCCCGTCGATCGCGACCACGACGAAGAACCAGCGACTGGGCTCGTTCACCCTCGGGGTCACCCCGACCAGCGCGCTGGAGCTGGCCAACGTCGACGCCACCCTGGCCTCGCACGGCACCTGGTGCCCGCCGACGCCGCTGGCCTCGGTGACCGGCCAGGACGGCGAGCCGGTGCCGATCACGCAGGCAGCCTGTACCCAGGCGGTCGCGCCGGGCGTCGCGGACACGTTGCTGACCGGCATGAGCCGCGACGACCGGCCCGGCGGCACGTCGGCGGCGGCGGCGAAGACCATGAACTGGTCCCGTCCGGTCGCGGCGAAGACCGGCACCACGCAGGAGTACAAGTCGGCGACGTTCGTCGGGACGACGCCGACCCTGGCCGGTGCGGCGATCGTGTTCGACGACTCGAACTCGCCCCGGCCGATCTGCGAGGGCAACCCCCCGCACACCTGCGCCGAGGGCAACATCTACGGCGGGACGGCCCCGGCCCGGACCTGGTACCGCGCCATGGGCGACATCCTCGGCAACAGCCCGCCGGTGCCCCTGCCGCCGCCCGACCCGGCTTACCTCACCGGACGCCGGTGACCCGCCGGCGCGGGGGCCGGTGCGCGGGGCGGGCCAGCGGATTCGACACCCGGTAGAAGTTGGGGCGGGGTCGTGCGGCACAGTGGGGACCGACAGCGCCGACCGAGCGGAGGAGCGGCCCCGTGATCGAGCCCACCGTCCTGGCCCGGGTCTTCCGCGGCGTCGCGATCGCCGAGGCGTGTTCCTGGACCGGCCTGCTGGTCGGCATGGTGTTCAAGTACCTGGTCGTGTTCGACGACATCGGCGTGAAGATCTTCGGCCCGGTGCACGGCGCCCTGTTCGTCGCCTACGTGGTCGTCACGCTGCTCGCCGCCCGGACGTTCCGGTGGGACCTGCGCACCACGGTCCTCGGCCTGCTGGCCGGCATCCCGCCGCTGGCCACGATCTGGTTCGAGCGCCGGGTCGCGCGCCGCGGGCGGCTCGCGCCGGTCGCCGCAGTCTGAGGCCGTTCGGGCCTCACCCGTCGCTGCCGAGCTCCCGGTAGGCGGGGCGGAGCAGCTCGGTGACGGTGCGGCCGCGCACCCGGGCCGGGAGCTCGGGGACCTGGTCGAGCACGGCGTCCGGTGAGGTCACCGGCGGCCGGGGCGGGGCCGTCCCGGCGGGGGCGGTGTCGTAGAAGCGGTCGAGCACCTCGGACAGCGGCGGCACCGAGGCCGGCGGCGCGGCCGGACCGTCCCGGTCCGCGGCCGCGGCCGCGCCGCGGCGTTCGCGCAGGTCGTCCAGCAACGTCTCGCGGTCGCGTCCGCGCAGTGCGAGCAGCTCGAACGGGTCGGCGTCGAAGCGCTCGGCGAGCAGGTAGAACACCGCGGCGAGGTGCTTGCAGGGCACCGTGGGGTCCGGGCAGGAGCAGTCCATCGACAGCTCGCCGGAGGCGTCCGGGAACAGCGACAGGCCCAGGCCCCCGAGCAGCTCGACGATCTCGGTCGGCATCCCGCCGGCCAGCAACGTGGCGGCGTAGAACGCGTCGTCGGCCAGGGCCTGCTCGGCGCGTGCCCACTGCGCCTTGTCCCAGACGCGCAGCCCGACCCGCACCTTGTACGGCGCCGGGCGGGTGCCCTGCACCAGCGCGACGGCGGCACCGGCGTCCACGTCGAGGGAGACGATCTGGCCGGACCGGGCATAGCTCCGTCCGCGGGACAGGCGCCCGCCGACGCCGAGCTCCTCCAGCACCGCGATGAACCGGGCCGACCACCAGGTCCGCGCGACCGCGCCGCGCGCGGAGTTGATCCGGATGCCGCCCGCGACCCGCAGCGGCGTGCGGGCGACGTGGTCCTCCTCGGCCCAGAACGGCCGGTCACTCATTCCCGCCCCCGTCCTCGCCGACGGCCTCGGACCCCAGGGCGAACACCTCGCGCAGCTCGCCGGTGGACAGCCCGGTCAGCCAGTCCTCGCCGTCGGAGACGACCATCTCCGAGAGCGACTTCTTCGACTCGATCAGGGTGTCGATCCGTTCCTCGACGGTGCCCGGGCAGCAGAACTTGCGGACCTGCACGGTGCGCTTCTGCCCGATCCGGAACGCCCGGTCGGTGGCCTGGTTCTCCACGGCCGGGTTCCACCACCGGTCCAGGTGCACGACGTGGTTGGCCGCGGTCAGGGTCAGCCCGGTGCCCCCGGCCTTGAGCGAGAGCAGGAAGATCGACGGCCCGCCGGGCGCCTGGAACCGGGAGACCATCTCGTCGCGACGGCTCTTCGAGGTGCCCCCGTGCAGGTAGGCGACCTCGGTGTCGAACCGGGCGGACAGGTGCGGGCGCAGCATCGCGGCGAACTCGGTGAACTGGGTGAACAGCAGCACCTTGTCGTCCTCGGCCAGGATCTCGCCGAGGATCTCCTCCAGCCGGGCGACCTTGCCCGAGCGGCTGTGTCCACCACTCCGGGCCATCGGGGAGCCGTCGTGCAGGAGCTGGGCCGGGTGGTTGCAGACCTGCTTGAGCTTGGTCATCGCGGAGAGCACGTTGCCGCGGCGTTCGATGCCGTGCGAGTCCTCGATCCGCTCCATCATGTCGTCGACGACGGTGCGATAGAGCGAGGCCTGCTCCCGGGTGAGCCGGTAGTCCTGGACGATCTCGATCTTCTCCGGCAGGTCGTCGATCACCTCCGGGTCGGTCTTGACCCGGCGCAGCAGGTAGGGCCGGGTGATCCGGCGCAGCGTGCGGGCCGCATCGGGGTCGGCGTGGCGTTCGATCGGGATCGCGAAGCGCCGCGTGAACCGTTCCGGGGCGCCGAGCAGGCCGGGGTTGAGGAAGTCCAGCACCGACCACAGCTCGGCCAGCCGGTTCTCCATCGGGGTCCCGGTCAGCGCGATCCGGTGCGCCGCGTCGAGCCGGCGGGCCACCCGGGACGCCGACGCGTTCGCGTTCTTGATCGCCTGGGCCTCGTCGAGGACCAGCCGGTGCCAGCGCCACCGCACCAACTCCTCGGCGTCGCGGGTGGCGGTGGCGTAGGTGCTGACGACGACGTCGACGTCGCCGAGCAGCGCGTCGAGCGCGTCGCCGTGCGGGCGGCCGGGCCCGTGGTGGGCGTGCACCCGCAGACCCGGGGCGAACCGCGCCGCCTCCCGCTGCCACGTGCCCACCAGCGACATCGGGCACAGGATCAGCGTCGGCGCGGTGGGTGCGGCCCCGGCCCCGGAGCCGACCTGCCGGTCGTGCGTCTCCAGCGCCAGGAGCTGCACGGTCTTGCCCAGCCCCATGTCGTCGGCGAGGCAGGCGCCGAGACCGAGCGAGGACAGGAACGCCAGCCAGGACAGCCCGCGTTCCTGGTAGGGGCGCAGCGTGGCCAGGAACCCCGGCGGTGCCGGCGTCGGGTCGAGCGAGCGGTCCGCGGTCCCGTCGAGCAGGTCGGCGAGCCACCCGTGCGCCCGCACGCCGGTGACCGGCAGGGGAGTGTCGACCTCGCCGCGGCTCGCGGCCAGCACGTCGGCCGCGGTCGGGGTGTGCCGGCGGCGGCGCAGGAAGTCCAGGCCCTGCGCCAGCGCGGTCGCGTCCACGCTGACCCACTGCCCGCGCACCCGGACCAGCGGGGCCTTCGCCGCGACCAGGGCGGTGATCTCCTCCTCGCTCAGCTCCTCGTCGCCGACCGCGATCGACCAGCGGAACCCGGAGAGCTCCTCCCGGCCCAGCCCGCCGCGGGTGATCACGCCCGGCGCCGGGGTGGACGAGGCAGACAGCCGTAGCCCCAGCGGACGCGCCCCGTTCCACCCGGCCGGCAGCTGCACCCCGAACCCGGCCGTGACCAGCGTGGAGGCGTCCCGGGTGAGGAAGCGGTGCGCGCCGTCGACGTCCAGGTCGAGGGTGGCGGGTCGGGCCCGGCGCAGCGCCGGGACGAGCTCCGGCAGGACCTGGGCGGCCCGGCCGAGCTCGGCCAGCAGGAGGTCCTGCGCGCCGGCGATCAGCCGGTCCGCGTCGGCGGCCCACACGTCGTCGGCGTCGAGCTGCAGGCTCGGGTCGTCGGTGGACTGCAGCGCGAACTGCAGCTCCCAGCGGGTGCCGTCACCGGTCTGGTCGTCGGGGTCCTCCGCGGGGTCGGCCGGGTCGTGCAGCGTGGGGACCTCGGCGAGCCGGAACACCGCCCGCCCCGGGCCGGCCGGCCCGCTGCCGACCTCGTCCCAGCCCTGCAGCGCCCGGGCCAGCTCGGCGACCTGGTCGTCCGGCGCGTCGACCGACGGGTCCTCGCCGGTCAGGGCGCGCAGCCACGCCACGGTGGCCCCCGCCCCGGCCGGTGTCGCGCCGCGGCGTCCCGGGACCAGGCGGAGCGGCTGCGCGGCCCGGCCCAGCCGCTCCCGGACCGCCGCGTCGGTGAAGGCCCGCAGCGCGTCGTCGACCAGCTCTCCCGGGTCGCGGCCGGTGACGTCGCCCGCCCGGCGCTGCTCGGCCCGGCCGACCGGTGGCGTCGCGTCGACCAGGGCCTTGCGCGACACCGCGTCGAGACCCTGCACGACCGGACGCCAGCGCGCCCGCGCCGACCGCTCCCGGACGTCGAGCGTGGGCAGCACCCGCCCGCGCGCCGCGAGCCCGGTGGCGAACCGGGCGAGCGCGACGAGGTGCTCGACCGAGTCCCCGTAGCGCACGTCCGGCGACGGGTCCTGCAGCTCGGCCACGTCGACCAGCACCCCCGGGACGGTCCACGGTGCCAGCACCACGCTCGCACGCCGCCGGGCCGGGCCGTCCGCGCGGACCAGGCCGGGGGAGTCCAGCGGCCCGTTCGCCTGCGACGGGAGCAGCAGCGTCGTGGTGACGGCCCGACCGGGATGGATCCCGGCCAGCTCGGTGGCGGGCACCGCGAACGGGTGCGGGCGCGCGCTGCGCAGCGACCGGCGCGAGGTCCGGGATGGGCGCTCGCCGTCCTCGGCCCACAACAGCACGCCCCGGCCGGGGGACCACAGGGCATGGACGACGAGCACCCGGCCAGGCTAGGCGGCCCCTCCGACAGGACCGCCCGCCGCACCTCGCCGCCCCGCCCCGGAGCCGGTGGCCACCGGCCACCGGGTGCCCCGGGGCGGGCGCGGCGTGGGTGTCAGGAGCGGGCCAGCAGCTCGTCGAGCTGCTGGTACCCCTCGTTCACGCCGACCTCCATGCCGCTGGCCAGCATCATGTCGCGGGCCTCGACGGACTCGAACGTCGAGACGCCCACGAGCCGGGTGCGGCCGCCCAGATCCTCGAACGTCATCGTCTCCAGGCTGACCGAGTCCGGGAAGCCGGTGTAGGTGAAGGTCTGCACGATCCGCTCGGCCGGGCGGACCTCGTGGAACGAGCCGTAGAAGCCGTACTCGCCGTCGTCGTCGTGATGGGTGTAGCGGTATCCGCCGCCGGTCTCGGCGTCCCACCGGTCGATCGTCATGGTCAGCCGCCGCGGGCCCAGCCACTGCCTGACCAGCGCGGCGTCGGTGTGGGCCCGGAACACCGCCTCCGGCGGGGCGTCGAACTCGCGCACGATCCGGACGGCCGGTGCGTCGGTGACGGCCTCGATCGTGGTCTCGTGGGTGGTGGTGCTCATGATGCGCCTCGTTCCTGGTCGGTCTCCGCTGTGCCGTACGTGCTCTCGTCCATCGCGGCGAGCAGGGCGTCGAGGCGCCGGTAGCGCTCCTCGGCCTGCCGCCGGTACCGCTCGATCCATGCCGTCATCAGGTCGAACACCTCCGCCTCGAGGTGCACCGGCCGGCGCTGTGCCTGCCGGGAACGGCTGACGAGTCCCGCGTCCTCGAGCACCTTGAGGTGCTTGGAGACGGCTTGCAGGGACACGTCGTAGGGCTCGGCGAGCTCGTTCACGGTCGCGTCGTCGGCGGCCAGGCGGGCCACCATGTCGCGCCGGATCGGATCGGCCAGTGCCGAGAACACCCGGTTCAGCCGGTCCTCCATCGCTCTCCTCCTTGCTCAACCTCTCGGTTGAATAGACCGTAGCGCGTCTGCGTCAGGTATTCAACCCCGAGGTTGAAAAGGTGCGACGGACGCGGGCCGGTGCGTCGCCCGGCCCGTGTCCCGGCCCGCGCGTCAGCCGGTGGACCCGCCCGGGCCCGCGTACGGGACGTAGCTCGCCGGGACCACGCCGAGGCGGCCCTTCTGGTAGTCCTCGAAGGCGGTCATCACCTCGGCCCTGGTGTTCATCACGAACGGTCCGGCCCAGGCCACGGGCTCGCGGATCGGCAGCCCGCCGAGCAGGACGACGTCGAGACCGGGCAGGCGCGACTCCTGGGAGGTGTTGCCGTCCACGGTGATCACGTCTCCGGGGCCGAACACGGCGAGCTGTCCGGTGTGGATCGGCCGGTGGTCCGCGCCGACCGTCCCGGCGCCGGAGAGGACGTAGACCAGCGCGTTGAACTCCCGCGGCCACGGCATCCGCAACCGTGCGCCGGGGGCGAGCGTCGCGTGCATCATCGCCATCGGCGTGTAGGTCGACCCGGGGCCCTCCTGCCCGCCGACCGAGCCGGCGATCACACGGACCAGGGCTCCGCCGTCGGGCGTGCTGAGCAGGGCGGACTCGGCCGCGCGCAGGTCCTGGTACTTCGGCTCGAGCCACTTGTCGGCCCGGGGCAGGTTCACCCACAGCTGCAGCCCGTGGAACAGCCCGCCGCTGGCGACCAGCGCCTCCGGGGGCCGCTCGATGTGCAGGAGGCCCGAGCCCGCGGTCATCCACTGGGTGTCGCCGTTGGTGATCGAGCCACCGCCGCCGTGCGAGTCGGCGTGCTCGAACTCGCCGTCGATGATGTAGGTGACGGTCTCGAAGCCGCGGTGCGGGTGCCAGGCGGTGCCCTTGGGCTCGCCCGGCGCGTACTCCACCTCGCCCATCTGGTCCATGTGCAGGAACGGGTCGAGGTCGCGCAGGTCGACCCCGGCGAAGGCGCGGCGGACGGGGAATCCCTCGCCCTCGTGCCCGGCCGGGGCGGTGGTGACCTGGCGGACACCGCGGTCGAGGTCGGTCGGGCCGGGCTCGGGGACGCGCGGCAGGACCGTGACGTCGGAGACGGTGACGGCGGGCATGGGATCCTCCGGTTGCTCTCAGGTGATTGCACGTTCAACGACCTCGGTCGGTGGAACATTCCCGGGCGACGTGCGGCGCCCGCCGGTCCGGGCCAGACTCGCGGTCGACGTCGTCGAAAGGGAGTCGAGCATGAGCACGGTGGTCCTGGAGAACCTGTCCTTCCTGGAGGGCCCGCGCTGGCACGAGGGCCGGATCTGGGTCAGCGACTTCTACACCAACCAGGTGCTCTCGGCCGCCGAGGACGGCTCCGACGTGCGCGTCGAGGCCGAGGTGCCCGGGCAGCCGTCGGGGCTGGGCTGGTTGCCCGACGGACGGCTGCTGATCGTGTCGATGCGCGACCGGTCGCTCCTGGTCCGCGCGGCCGACGGCACCCTGACCCGGCACGCCGACCTGTCCGGTCACGCCCCCTCGGTACTCAACGACATGATCGTCGACGGGCGCGGCCGCGCCTTCGTGGGCAGCTTCGGCTTCGACCTGATGGCCGGTGACCCGCGCAGCCCCGCGCCGCTGCTGCGGGTGGACACCGACGGCACGGTCACCGAGGCGTCCGAGCCGCTGCACTTCCCGAACGGCCCCGCGATCGTCGACGGCTCGACGCTCGTGGTCGCGGAGACGTTCGGCAACCGGCTCTCCGCCTTCGACATCGCCGACGACGGCACGCTGTCCGACCGCCGGGACTGGGCGAGCTTCGGCCCGCTGCCGACCGCGACCGACGCCCTGGAGGCGATCGGCGAGGTCGCGGTGGGGCCGGACGGGATCTCGGTCGTCGACGTCGAGGGCGCGATCTGGGTGGCCGATGCGAAGAACAACCGCGCGGTGCGGGTCCGTCCCGGAGGCCAGATCCTCGACTCGGTCGGCACCGGGGGCGACGGCTGCTACGCGTGCGCGCTCGGCGGCGCCGACGGGCAGACGTTGTTCCTCTGCGTGGCGCCGGACTTCTTCGAGCACGAGCGGCGCGAGACCCGGGACGCGAGGCTCCTGGCCGTCCGGGTGGACGTGCCGGCGGCCGCTTGATGCCCGCCCTGGACGAGGACGAGTGCCGGCGGCGGTCGGCCGGCGAACGGGTCGCCCGGCTGGCCACGATCCGCAACACCGACGGGACGCCTCGGCTGGTGCCGTGCACGTTCGCGCTGGTCGACGGTCTGTTCTGCTCGGTCGTGGACAGGATCAAGCCCAAGACCGACACGCGGCTGGCCCGCCTGCGTGACATCGACGCCGACCCGAGGGCCGCGCTGCTGCTCGACCGCTACGACGACGACTGGTCGCAGCTGTGGTGGGTGCGGGTGGACGGGACCCTCGCCGAACACCGGTCCGGTGAGCTGTGGGGACGGGCGCTGGAGGCGCTGGCCGGGAAGTACGAGCCCTACCGGCTCGACCGTCCGGACGGCCCGGTCACGGTGCTCACCCCGAGCCGCTGGACCGGCTGGACGGCCTCCTGAGGCCGCCGGTCACCGCAGCCCGGTGAGGAAGTCCAGCAGCGCGGCGGACGTCTCGTCGGGCAGGTCGAGGTGCGGGGAGTGCCCGCAGGCCAGTTCGAGCAGCGTCACCGGGCCGCAGGCGCGCTCGCGGACGGCCTCGACGTGCACGGTCGTGCCGTACGGGTCGTCGTCGCCCTGGATCCCCAGGGCCGGCGCGGTGATGCCGGACAGCTCGGGGCGGATGTCCCACCCGGCGAACTCGGGGGAGAGCCAGACGTCGTTCCAGCTCCAGAACGTCACGTCCGGGTCGCGGTGGTGGCGGGCCATGCGGCTGCGCAGCGAACCCTCGGTGTAGGCGGCGCGGGCGGCGCTGATCCCGTCCAGGCCGATCGGCTCGGCCAGCACGTGCGGCGCCAGCACCGCCACCCCGGACACGTCGTGGCGGGCGGCCGCGAGCAGCGCGATCGAACCGCCGTCGCTGTGCCCGACGAGCACCGGGCGGTCCATCCGCAGCGCCCTGCACAGCTGCGGCACCGGGCCGGCGGCCTCCTCGGACATGAACGAGGGCCGGCGCCTCGCCGGCGGGAGGTCGGAGTACCCGTGCCCGAGGCGGGAGTAGGCCACCGCGCGGCGCCCGCTCGCCTCGGCGATCCGACGGTGGAACCCGCGCCAGAGCCCGACCGACCCCAGACCCTCGTGCAGGAACAGCAGCGGGGCCCGGTCGGGGTCACCGGGCACGTCGTCGTACTCCACCCGGCCCCCGCCCAGCTCGAGCAGCGGCAAGGGCGTGGGCAGCGTGGGCACGCCCGCGATCGTAGGCCGCGGCGTGCCGGCGGTGATCGGGAGCCGGGTCACCCGCCCGCGGTGTCGAGCAGGGCGACGAGCCTGGTCGGCGCCACCGTCCGGTAGGCGTCGGTGACGATCTCGGTCAGCTCCTCGACGGAGACGGCGGCCTCGCCCTCGCCGTCGAGGACGACACCGACCCATCCGCGGTGCCCGACGTAGGCCGGCCGGAAGAACCGTCGCGGCTCCGCGGCGACGAGCTCCCCGGCCACGCCGGGCGGGGCCGCGCACCAGCACGCGACGTGCGGGTGCCCGTGGTGGTGCTCGGCGAACATCACGAACGCCCGGCGCACGAACCACGTCGGTGTCCCGTGGCTGATCCGCTCGGTCGCCTCGGGCAGGGACAGGCAGATCTGCCGCAGGTGCACGAGCGGGTCGTCGGTCCCGGCGGAGATCACGGCACCGGGCGGTAGGTGCCGAAGCACCAGCGGTTGTCCTCGGGGTCGGCCACGGCGAACTCGCGCGATCCGTAGTCCTGGTCGGTGAGCCCGAGCACCACGTCCGCCCCGGCCGCGAGGGCCTTGTCGTGCAGCGCGTCCGGATCCTCGACGGTCAGGTACAGCACGGCCCGGCCGGTGTCGAACGGGCCGGGCGGGTCCGAGCGGGTGCCCACCATGACGACGCCGGTGTCCTCGCCGTCGTCCCAGGCCAGTTCGGCGTGGGCGACGGAGCCGTCGTCGCCGGTGTGGACGTGCAGTTCGCGGAAGCCGAGCGCCCCGGTCAGGAACGTAATCGCGGCGCGCGGGTCGGTGTAGCGAAGGGTGGGGTGGATGCTCATGTGGGAGAGGCTAGGACGGCGGGCCCGCGCGGCGATTGCACGAATGGGAACGGTGCGCGCTCACACCGGGCCGGTACCCGGCGCCGCGACGGCGTCCCACTCGGTCCGGAAGGCGGTGGGCGTGACCCCGGCCAGCGCCCGGAACTCGCGCACCAGATGCGGCTGGTCGGCGTAACCGCAGCTCGCCGCCACCTCGGCCAGCGCCGCGGACCCGGCCAGCACGAGCCCGGAGGCGCGCTGGAAGCGCACCACCCGCCCGGCGGTCTTGGGGCCCAGCCCGACCTGGTCGCGGAAGCGGGCCAGCAGGTGCCGACGGCTCCACCCGGTCTCCGCGGCCAGCTGCGCGACCCGCGCGGCGCCGCCGCTGCGGGTGAGCCGGTCCCAGGCATGACGCACCTCCGGGTCCGGTCGACGCGCGCGGTCGGCGAGCAGCCGTCGAGCCAGCACGTCGTCGACGAGGGCGAACCGCTCCGCCCAGCCCGGCAGGGCGGCGAGCCGGGCCGGCAGGGCGGCCAGCTCGGGGTCGCCGAGCTCGGTGAGCGCCGGGACCCGGCCGGTCAGCGCGGACATCGGATGCCCGAGCAGCGTGAAGAGCCCGAGCGGGGTGAGGTCGACCTGCATCCCGTGCTGCTCGCCACGGAATTCGGTCAGCACGTGCGTGTCGGACATCCCGGCGACGAACGACTCGGCCTCCACCGCACCGAAGCTGCCCTCGAGCCGGATCCGGTGGCCGAACCCGATGATCAGTGCACAGCTCGCGACCGGCGCCTGGCGGCGCCGTACCGGTTCCGCCCCGTACTCGCGGTAGCCCAGACGGCGGCGCACGTGGCCGGCCAGCGCGGCCGGGGGCCGCGCCGCCACGAACTGCGCCGCCACCGGGCCCTACCCCTGTCCGGCAGGGCCGCGGGGCCGCGGTGACGGCCCGGTCGGAGTCATCCGGCGATTCTGCCGCACCCCCCGCGACAGCAGAAGCGGCTCACCGCAGGTGCGCACCGGCGTAGACGGCCATCGCGTCGCGCAGGTAGGCCGCCAGCCCGGCGCCGTAGCCGTCGATCGTCGCGGTGAACCGCGGGTCCTCGACGTACATCCGGCCCAGCCCGGCGTAGGCCTCGCGGCCCGGCGTCCAGAACCGGGCGACCCACGCGTGGTGCGCGGCGACCGCCTCCTGCACGGCCGGGGCGTCGACCGGTTCACCGGCCACCATCAGCGCGGCCAGCCGACGGTGCACCGCACCCATCTCGCCCTGCACCTCGACGACCTGGTCCCGGCTCCAGCCGGCGACCTTCTCCTGCACGGCGACGGCCTCGTCGCCCCAGCGCTCGCGTGCCTCGGCCGCGTACGGGTCGTTGCGGAACGCGGCGAACATCTCCTCGGCACCCATCGGGTCCCCTCCCTCCCTCTCCTCGATCGACGTCGCGACGGTGTCGGCGAGCCGCCGCAGGCGGTCGGCCTCGGCGAGCAGCCGCTCGTGATGCCGGCGCAGGGCCGTCACCTCGTCGTCGGGCCCGTCGAGCACCGCCGCGATGGCGGCCAGGCCCAGCCCCAGCTCGCGCAGCAGCAGCACGTGCTGCAGCCGCCGCAGCTGCGGCCGCTCGTAGCGACGCCGCCCACCCGGGCCCGCGCCGGCCGGCACGAGCAGGCCGATGTGGTCGTAGTGGCGCAACGTGCGGGAGCTGACCCCGGTCAGCCGCACCAGCTCGGCGGTCGACCAGCTCTCGTTCACCGTCACGACACAGACGCTAGAGCTTGACGCTGCGTCAACCGCAAGTCCTCGCGCGCGCCGGTGTCGCCCGGGGGCCCCGATCCCCGCACCGGTCAGAATGGGCCGATGAGCGATCTCGCCGGACTGGCCGACACCGTCCGGGAGCTGGTCGGTGACGGCCGTCGCCGGGTGCTGCTCGGTGTCACCGGGCCACCGGGGGCCGGGAAGACGACGCTGGTGGAGCGCCTGCGGGCGGCGCTGCGCACCGCCCCGCCGCCGGGGTGCGAGCCCGGCGGGTGGGTCGCACACGTCCCGATGGACGGGTTCCACCTGGCCGACGCCGGGCTGGAGCGCCGGGGCCTGCGCGACCGCAAGGGCGCGGCGGAGACCTTCGACGCCCACGGCTACCTCGCGTTGCTGCGCCGCCTGCGCGCCGACACCGGCGAGACGGTCTGGGCCCCGGCGTTCGAACGCGACCTGGAGCAACCGCTGGCCGGAGCGATCGACGTCACGGCCTCGGCGCGGCTGGTCCTGACCGAGGGCAACTACCTGCTGCTGCCCGAGCACCCGTGGCCGGCCGTCGCGGCCGAGCTGGACCGGGTGTGGTTCGTCGACCCGCCCGAGGACCTGCGCCTGCGCCGGCTGATCGCCCGGCACGAGCGGTTCGGCAAGTCCGCCGAGCACGCCGCGCGGTGGGTCCGCGAGATCGACGAGCCCAACGCCGCCCGCGTCCGCGCGACCCGTGACCGCGCCGACCTGGTCGTCGGCGGCGCGGCCTGACCGGCCCGGCTCAGGCGCCGCTGCGCCAGGGCCGGCCGAGCCGGATCTCGCAGGTGATGTCCTCGGAGCGGAAACCGGTCAGATCCGCGATCAGCTCGCGCACGGCGTCGTCGGCGGCCCGCGGGTCGTCGACCGTCGTGGAGGCCTCGATGCCCGGCACGTAGAGCGTGAGCCGACGGTCCGCCCGCCAGGCCACCACCTCGAAGTGATGGTGTCCGGTCACCGGCCCACGGTAGCCCGCCGACGGCGGCCCGCGTCAGGCCCGGACGCGGGCCGCCACCGCGACGACCGGGTCGTGCGCGCTCCGGCGACGCGGACGTCGGGGTCAGCCGACGGTGGGTCCCCCGGCGCGGCCGGCCCGGTCCGCGGCGTCCTCGCCCGGGTCCGACACGCCGCTCGGCGGAGGTGCCGCCGCGGTGGTCGAGGGTGCGGGGGGTGCCGAGGGGCCCGGCGGTGGTGGGGTCGGCCGGGCGGGCTCGTCCTCGCGTTCCCGGGTCGGCGGGGCGGTCGTCGACGCCGGCGTGGTCGCGGTGGGGGCCTCGGTCGGCTCGTCGGTCTCGGCGGCCTTGCCGATCGGCTCGTAGGCCGGGAACTCCTCGGTCTGGTCGCTGGCCCGCACCGCGTCGGACATGAAGGCCTGCCAGACCTTGCCGGGCAGCATCGCCCCGCTGATCGGCTCCCCGTCGGCGTTGACGATCGGGTCGTTGCGGTCGGTGCCGATCCACACCGACGTCACCAGGTCCGGGGTGAAGCCGGCGAACCAGGCGTCGTTGTTCTGGCCTTCGAAGCGGGACTGCACGGTACCGGTCTTGCCGGCGGCCTCCTGCCCCTCGGGCAGGTCCAGGTCGTCGTAGCCGACGACGCCCAGCATGGCCTCGACGACGTTCCGCGCGACCTGCTCGGGGAACCGCTGCTCGCCCTCACCCGGCTGGTACTCGTAGAGCACGCGCCCCTCGGAGTCGACGACCTTGGACACCATGTGCGGCGCGTGCCAGACCCCGCCCGCGGCGATCGTGGCGTAGGCGGAGGCGAGCTGGACCGGGGTGGTCTCCTTGTTCCCGAGACCGATCCGCGCGTCCGGGCTGTCCAGCGGTGAGGTGATCCCGGCCAGGCGCGCCGCGTCGGCCACCTTCTGCGGGCCGATCTCGGAGGCGAGCTTGGTGAAGACCACGTTGTTCGAGATCGTCAGCGCCTGCTTGATGTCGCAGCGGGGGCAGTTCGCGCCGTCGGCGTTGCGCAGTCCGGGCTGCTCGGAACCGTCGAACTTCTGACCCAGCCCGATCGGCGGGTCCTCCATCAGCGCGGCCAGCACCACGAACGGCTTGAACGTCGAGCCCGGCTGCTTGAGCACCTTGGCGTAGTCGAGTCCGGTCCCGTCGGGACCGCCGTAGTAGCCGACGATCCCGCCGGTCCTCGGGTCGATCGCCACCGAACCGGCGCGCAGCACGTCGGGCTGGCCCTCCATCTTCCCCTGGACCGCCGCGGCCAGGTCCCTCTGCCGGGTCGGGTCGATGGTCGTGGTGACCTGCAACCCGCCCTGAGAGAAGGCCTGGTCGGAGATCCCGAGGTTGGCCAGCTCGGACTTCACCGCATTGAGGATGTGTCCGCGGTCGTCGGTCAGCGAGCTGCTGGTGGAGCTGTTGGCGCGCTCGATCGTCACCGGGAACTGGGCCGTGGCGCGGTACTCCTTGGTGATCCAGCCCTGCTGGGCCATCCCGTCCATCACGAACGCCCAGCGCTCGCGGGCCTTCTGCGGGTCGCTGGCCGGGTCCCAGCGCGACGGCGACTGGATCACGCCCGCGAGCAGTGCGCCCTCGTTGGGCTGGAGCTGGTTGGCCGGCTTGCCGAAGTAGGCCAGGCTCGCCGACTGCACGCCGTAGGCGCCGCGGCCGAAGTAGATCGCGTTGAGGTAGTCGCCGAGGATCTCGTCCTTGGTCTTCTGCTGCGAGACCTTCAGCGAGACGATCAGTTCCTTGTACTTGCGGAAGTAGGACTGCTCGTTGCCCACGAGCGTGTTCTTCACGTACTGCTGGGTGATCGTCGAGCCGCCGCCGTCGCCGCCCCGGATCTGGTTCCAGGCCGCGCGTGCGATGCCGGTGATGTCGAAGCCGGGGTTGGAGTAGAACGACCGGTCCTCGGCCGCGAGCACGGCCTCGCGCACCGGTACCGGGATCTCGCTCAGCGGGACCTTGATCCGGTTGCCCTGCTCCGGGACCAGGCGGGCGAGCTGCCCGCCGTCGGCGTAGG
>CBIHNM010000011.1:0-30665 GCA_966211265.1 uncultured Pseudonocardia sp. | reverse complement strand
CCCCCGGGGCGCCGCCCCCGAGCCCCGCCCCCCCCCCCCCGGGGGGGCCCCCCCCCCCGCCGCGGGCCCGGGGGGGGGGGCCCGGCGGCGGGAGGCCGGTGGTCCGGCCGGGGTGCCCGGTCGATCAGCGCTGGTGGCGTCCCGAGACCTGGTCGTCCGGGTCGTCCACGTCGACCTGCTCCTTGCGAACCCGGTCCGAGACCGTCCGGTCCTCGGTCACGGTGCGGGTTCCCAGCCGCACGTTCTCGACGGCCTCGGTGCTCTTGTCCACGACGGGCCGCTCGGCGTGCAGGGTCACCTCCTGGCTGTCCTCGCCGATCTCGGCGTCACCGGCCGGGGCACCCTCGGTGAGCGGCTCACGCTCGAGCCGCACCTCCTCGTGGCTCACCGGGACGGTGACCTGCTCGTCCTCGGTCACGACGTACTTGCGCAGCCGGACCCGACCGGTCTCCTCCGACTCGGTGCCGACGTGCAGGCGCTCCTCGTGCCGGGTCATCGAGCCGTCGTCCGCACGGCCGTGGCCGGCGCCGTCGCGACCGGTCCCCCCGTCCGCACGGGTACCGCGGGCGTCCCCGGCGGCGGCCGGACCGGTGTCCGCGCCCGAGACCTCGTAGTGGCGGCGCAGCTCGTCCTCCTCGCGACCGGACAGGTGCTGCGAGGTCTCGCCGACGTGGGGCGCATCCTTGACCTTGTCCCTGTCCACGCCGAGCGCCACGTCGTCGCCCGCGACGTCGGCGCCCTCGAGCGGCACGAAGCTCTCCTTCTGCCCGAACAGGCCCGTGTTCACGGTCGCCCAGCTCGGCGTGCCGCTGCGCTCGTCCAGGTAGATCTGACCGATCTTGCCGACCTTCTGCCCCTGGACGTCGTAGGCCTGACGCCCGATCAGCTCGCGGGTCATCGTCTGAGTGATCATCGTGGTTCAGCCTCCGTCGACTGCTCGGGTTCGCTGACACCGGCAGGGTCGACGCCGAGCGCGGCCGGTACACCGACCCCCCGGTGACCTCAGCCCATCGAGGGACCGGCACCGGGACATGACATCGTTGCCCGGTGCTGGGCGTCGATACGGCCACGGCCGCGGACCCGGCGGCCGCCCTCGTGCGCGTGCCGTCGTGAACCGGCCCGAGGAGGCGGGTACCGAGCCCGCCGCGCACCGCGCGACACCGCTGGTCGCGGACCCGGAGGCACGCCGACGGCGGCTGTCCGACGCGGCCACCGTGCGTGCGGTGGTGTGGTTCGCCCGCCTGGTCGCGCTGGTCACGATCGCCACCGCCGTGTTCCCGGCGCCGCGCCGGATGTTCGGCGGGGAGCTGCGCAGCTCGCTCGGCCTGCCGCCGGGGGTCGGGCTGGCCGGCACGGTGCTCACCCTGGTCGCCGGCGTCGCGGTGCTGCTGCTGGCGACCGGTCTGCGGCGGCGCAAGCAGCGGGCGTGGTGGCTCGCCGTCGTCACGACGGCGGTGCTGACCGTGGTCAACCTCCTGCACATGGTCGACGAGCGGCGCGGGTTCGTGGCCACCGTCGCCACCCTCGCGTTGCTGGTGGCGCTGTACCTGACCCGGCGCTACTTCGTGGCCCGGCAGGACCCCGGCGGGACGGGGCGCTCGGCGCGCTCGCTGCTGGAGTTCGGCCTGGCCGGGTTCGTGCTGGTGTGGGTGCTGCTCGCGCTCAACCACCGCCGGCTGGAGGGCAGGCCCGGGTGGGGCGGGGAGGCCGCGCAGGCCGCGCTGTCGCTGGTCGGGGTCTCGGGCCCGGTGGGGTTCCGGGCCGGATGGCTCGAGGACCTCACGGCCGCCATCGGGCTCACGTTCGGCGTCGTCGCGATCGTCGTCGCCGGCTACCACCTGCTGCGCTCCCCGGAGCCGCGGCCGAGCCTCACAGACGACGACGAGGAGCAGCTGCGCGCGCTGCTGTCCCGGCGCGAGGGCGACTCGCTCGGCTACTTCGCACTGCGCCGGGACAAGGGTGCGGTGTTCTCCGCCGGCGCCAGGTCCGCGGTGTCCTACCGGGTGATGGCCGGGGTGGCGCTGGCCTCCGGCGACCCGGTCGGCGACGTCGGCGCCTGGCCGGGCGCGATCGAGGCCTTCCTCGACAGGTGCGTGCAGAACGCCTGGTCCCCGGCGGTTCTCGGGTGCTCCGAGCGAGGGGCCACGGCATGGGCGAAGGCCGGCCTGGACGCGCTGGAGCTGGGCGACGAGGCGGTGCTCGACCCGGGCACGTTCTCCCTCGACGGGCGCCCGATGCGCGGCGTGCGCCAGGCCGTCAACCGGATGCAGCGGGCCGGGCACACCGTGGCCGTGCGCCGCCTGGCCGAGCTCGACGAGACCGAGCGCGCCGCGGTCGCGGCGCGCGCGCAGCGCTGGCGCGGCGACGAGACCGAACGCGGCTACTCGATGGCGCTCTCGCGCGTCGCCGACCCCGCCGACCCGGACGCGGTCCTGGTCACCGCCGAGCGCGACGGCGTGCCCTGCGGGCTGCTGCAGCTCGTCCCGTGGGGCCCGGACGGGCTGTCGCTGGACCTGATGGTGCGCGCCGCCGACGCCGACAACGGCGTCAACGAGCTGCTGGTCACCGAACTGATGGCGGCCGCCGCGGGCCTGGGCGTGCGGCGGGTGTCGCTGAACTTCGCGGTGTTCCGCTCCGCGCTCGAACGCGGGGAACGGATCGGGGCCGGGCCGGTGGCACGGTCCTGGGCGCGCCTGCTGCGGATCGCCTCGCGCTGGTGGCAGATCGACTCGCTGTACCGGTTCAACGCGAAGTTCCGTCCCGGATGGTTCCCGCGCTACGTCATGTTCCCGGCCGTGCGCGACCTGCCGCGGATCCTGTTCGTGGTGCTGGAGGCCGAGGGCTTCGGCGGGCGCCCGTCCGCCCTGCTGCGGGTCCTGCGCCGGTGAGCCGGGCCCGCAGGCTCAGGTGCACGGGTTCTCGTCGAGGAACCGGCGCAGGGGCGCGAACAGGTCGTCGCGGGCGCGCAGCTCGGCGGGGGTGAGCCAGGCGAGGTCGGTGGCCCGGTCCGGCTCCGCGATCACGGCCGTCCCGCCGGTGACGGCGCAGGCCAGGAACAACGTCACGTAGTGCCGTCCGATCCCGGGCATCGGGTCGTCGGTGAACCCGAGCCGCGACGACGGCGTGACGCTCAGCCCGGTCTCCTCCGCCACCTCGCGCACCGCGGTCGACTCCGGGGACTCGCCGAACTCCTGGTGCCCGCCGGGCAGCGCCCACGTGCCGGCGCCGTGGGCACCGGACCGTCGCAGCACCAGCCACCGCCCGCCGTCCTCGACCACGGCCGCGACCCCGACCCGCACCTGCTGCGCCACAGCGGGGATCCTAGGTCCCGGCACCCGGCCGGAGCGGAGGGTCGACCGTCCCGCAGGTCGGAACCGATCTCGTGCGGCAGACTGCGGACGAGCGCACCCGCCGCACCAGAAAGTCCCCGATGAACTTCCACTCCGCCTACCGCCACCACTTCCTGCGTGTCGCCGCCGCCACCATCCGCACCGCGATGGCCGACCCGGCCGCGAACGCCGGGTCGGTGCTCGACACCGCGCGGGAGTGCCACGACGACGGCGTCGGACTGATCGTGTTCCCGGAGCTGACCCTGTCCGGGTACTCGATCGAGGACGTCCTGTTGCAGGACACGCTCCTGGAGGCGGTCGAGGAGCAGCTCGTCGCGCTGGCCACCGCGACCGCGGACCTGCTGCCGGTGCTCGTCGTGGGCGCCCCGCTGCGGCACCGGCACCGGATCTACAACGGGGCCGTGGTGATCCACCGCGGACGGATCCTCGGGGTGGCACCGAAGTCGTACCTGCCGACCTACCGGGAGTTCTACGAGCGCCGCCAGGTCGCCGCCGGCGACGACCAGCACGGGGAGATCCGGATCGGCGGGCACCGGTACCCGTTCGGGCCGGACCTGCTCTTCGCCGCCACCGACCTGCCCGGGTTCGTGCTGCACGCCGAGGTCTGCGAGGACTTCTGGGTACCGATCCCGCCGAGTGCCGAGGCGGCCCTGGCCGGGGCGACCGTGCTGGCCAACATCTCCGGCAGTCCGATCACCGTCGGGCGGGCCGACCAGCGGCGGCTGCTGTGCCGCTCGGCGTCGTCGCGCTGCCTGGCCGCCTACGTCTACGCCGCGGCCGGGGAGGGCGAGTCCACCACCGATGTCGCCTGGGACGGCCAGACGATGATCTACGAGACCGGCGAGCGGCTGGCCGAGTCGGACCGGTTCCCGAAGGGCGCCCGGCGCGCCGTCGCCGACGTCGACCTGGACCTGATCGCGGCCGAGCGGCGCCGCACGGGCACCTTCGACGACAACCGCCGCACCCACTCCGACCGCGTCGAGGGCTTCCGGACCGTCGAGTTCACCCTCGACCCGCCGGACCGCGACATCGGCCTGAAGCGTCCGGTCGAGCGGTTCCCGTTCGTCCCCGCGGACCCCGAACGCCTCGAGCTGGACTGCTACGAGGCCTACTCGATCCAGGTCTCCGGGCTGGAGCAACGGCTGCGGGCCCTCGACGCGGGACGGGAGGGCCGGACCCGCATCGTGATCGGGGTGTCCGGCGGGCTGGACTCGACCCACGCGCTGATCGTCGCCGCCCGCGCGATGGACCGCGAGCGGCGCCCGCGCAGCGACATCCTCGCGTTCACGCTGCCCGGCTTCGCCACCGGCGAGCACACGAAGAACAACGCCGTCGCGCTCGCGCAGGCGCTCGGCGTCACGCTCGAGACGATCGACATCACCCCGACCGCGCGCACGATGCTGGCCGAGATCGACCACCCGTTCTCCCGCGGCGAGGCCGTCTACGACGTCACCTTCGAGAACGTGCAGGCCGGGCTGCGCACCGACTACCTGTTCCGGCTGGCCAACCAGCGCGGCGGGATCGTGCTCGGCACGGGCGACCTGTCCGAACTGGCGCTGGGCTGGTCCACCTACGGCGTCGGCGACCAGATGTCGCACTACAACGTCAACGGCGGGGTGCCCAAGACGCTGATCCAGCACCTGATCCGCTGGGTGATCGGTTCGAGGCAGTTCGACGACGACGTCAGCACCGTCCTGCAGTCGGTGCTCGACACCGAGATCACTCCCGAGCTCGTGCCCACCGCCGACGGCGAGCAGGTGCAGTCGAGCGAGGCCAAGGTGGGCCCGTACGCGTTGCAGGACTTCACGCTGCACTACGTGCTGCGCTACGGCCTGCGCCCGTCGAAGATCGCATTCCTGGCCGGGCACGCCTGGTCCGACGCCTCCACCGGGACGTGGCCGCCGGGGTTCCCGGCCGACCGTCGCCCGGAGTACTCCCCCGCCGAGATCCGCCGCTGGCTCGAGGTGTTCGCGCAGCGGTTCTTCTCGTTCAGCCAGTTCAAGCGCTCGGCCCTGCCGAACGGCCCGAAGGTGTCACCGACCGGTGCGCTCTCGCCCCGCGGGGACTGGCGGGCACCCTCGGACATGTCGGCGCGGATCTGGCTCGAGGAGATCCGTCGCGAGGTGCCGGGGGACTGAATCGGCGGTTCAGCCGGACCGCCACCCGGGCGGTTCGAGCAGGAGCTGCCCGACCGTCGGGTGTGACCGGTGACACTGCAGCTCGTTCGTGCCCGGCTCGCGCGCGGACGGTGAGCAGCGGACCCGAACGGGGGCACCCGACCGTGTCCGCGACGCCCCACCGCCCGCCTCTCGCCGCGATCCCGACACCGTTCACCGAACCGCCCACAGCGGCGCCGGACGACGTGGGCCCGGTCGCGGAAATGCCACCCGTCCCGGCCCTGCCCTCTCCACGCAAAGGCACCGGGCTGCACAACGACAATGGTCGCCATTCACCGGCGGGCCGGAATCGCACGGGCCGCCACGGCCGCGCGGCCGACGGGGAAACGGGCGACAGGGTTGCCACCGGTTCCCGGTGACCGAGCGCGACCGCCGGCGCGGGCCGCCGGGCCGCCCGCCAGGCTGCTCGGTCCGGTTCGCGGCACCGATGGGCCGATCCGGCGACACCACGACGACAACTCGCACACACAGGGCGGACGTGGTCGGCCGCCGGCCGGGCCGACCGGGACCCCGCGGCCGGCGGGACAGGCCCGACCGGTCGACGCGGCTGCGAACCCACAGTGACCGGCACCCGCGCCGTCGGCGCCCGGCCACGCCCGGGACCGGGCCGCGGAACGCCCCACCGCCGAACCGGGACGGCCCTGCACCGGAACGCGTTCTGCGGCCGCAGGAAACGCGCGTCGATGCGCCGGGGCGACAACTGCGCGACGGGGTGCGGGAAACGATTCTCCGGTTCCCCCGGAATGCGTCGCGGACCGCTGTGGGCGTGCTTTCCGGCGCACCGACGCCAAGCCCGACCCCCTGTCCGGGGCAAGATCGCGAGTACTAGCGTGCCTCGCAATCGACTTGGAGGTGAGTCTTGGCACTCGCATCGATCCTGTCCGAGATGCCCGATCTGCTGCGCCGGACGCTCGAGGAGCACACCCCGGACGCGCACGGGTACTGCCGTGAATGCCGGGACGCCACCGGTGTCAGCGCGTCGTGGCCGTGCGTGACGCGCGAGCTCGCCGAGGAGGCCCAGCACATCAACTCGGGTGGCCTTCCCGGCACCCGCGACGTGGGACGCGGGTCCGTTCACGAGGACGTGGCGCCCTCGGTCGCCGCACGCCGCCGGACCCGGGGCCTGACCGCGGTCTCCGACTCCGGCCGGCACCGTTCCGCCCTGCTCTGATCCGTCCGCGTCGTCGCGGCCGGTGGCGGCCGGGTCAGCCCGCCGCCGCCCTCCCCGGGCGGTGCGTCTCCCGGATCAGCACGACCGCCACGAGGCTGACCACCGCCACCAGCACCATGTAGCCGGACACGGCGAGCGACGTCCCGGTCCGGGCCTGCAGCGCGGCGGCGATCAGCGGGGCGAACCCGCCACCGAGCACCGCGCCCACGGCATAGGAGAACGAGGCCCCGCTGTAGCGGAACCGGGGTTCGAACATCTCCGAGAACAAGGCCGACTGCGGGCCGTAGGACAGGCCCAGACCGACCGTCAGCACGATCACCGAGACGACCATCAGGGCCGTGTCGCGGGTGTCGAGCAGCAGGAAGAACGGCACCGGCCACACCACCAGCAGGAACGATCCGACCAGGTAGACGGGCTTGCGGCCGACCCGGTCCGACCAGATCGCGGCCGCCACGATGCTCACCAGCCAGCTCACGCTCCCGACGATCACGACGGCGATCATCAGGTTCCGGTCCAGCTTCAGCACCGAGGTCCCGTAGGACAGCAGGTAGGCCAGGAACACGTAGCCGATCGCGGTGTTGGCGATGAAGCTCACCGAGGCCAGCAGCAGCTCGCGCGGGCGCTCGCGGAACACCTCGGCGATCGGGCTCGCGCTGCGCGCCGCCTTCGCGCGCAGCGCCGTGAACACCGGGCTCTCCTCGATCCGCAGGCGGATCACCAGCCCGATCGCGACCAGCACGATCGACGCCAGGAACGGGATCCGCCAGCCCCACGCCCGGAACTGCTCGCCGGTGGTCAGGTTGCTCACCGCGAAGAACACGATCTGGGCCAGGATGAGCCCGGCCGGCACGCCGATCTGGGCGAAGGAGCCGTAGCGCCCGCGCCGGCCGGGCGGCGCGTGCTCGACGGCCATCAACGCCGCGCCACCCCACTCACCGCCCGCGCTCACCCCCTGCAGCAGGCGCATCAGCACCAGCAGGATCGGTGCGAGGACCCCGACCTGGGCGTAGGTCGGCAGCAACCCGACCCCGACCGTCGCGACGCCCATCAGCATCAGCGACGTCACCAGCATCGCCTTGCGACCGATCCGGTCCCCGAAGTAGCCCCAGACCACACCGCCGACCGGCCGGGCCACGAACCCGACGCCGAGCGTGGCGAACGCGGCGAGCGTGCCCGACGCCGGTGACAGCGCGGAGAAGAACTGGCTGTTGAACACGAGCGCGGCCGCGGTGGAGAAGATGAAGTAGTCGTACCACTCGATCGTGGTGCCGATCGCGCTCGCGACCGCGACCCGGCGCAGCTGGCGCGGGTCGGGTCCGGCTCCGGCGCGGTCGGCCGCACCCGCCTCGTGTGCCATCACCGAGCTCCCCCCGGCCGGACCCCCTCGGCCGGCCGGTGTCAGCGTCGCACCGCCGGACCCGGCTCCGGAAGGACGGCGAACCCGGAAGGCCACTCGTCGCAGATAACGATCCGATCACCTCGCAGACGCGCCGGTAAACGGACATCGCCGCACGATCGGCTACCGTCGGGCACGAATCGCACGGCTCGGCTCCCCGACGGGCAGGGATTCCCCAGATCCCGCGCTCCCCGCACGCCCGCCCGGGCCGCGTGACGGAGGAGATGCATCCGTGTCCCGACATCGTGTCCGATCAGGACGGTTACGTCCCGACGGGTTGCGCAACGTCGCCACCGCGGCGGCCGTGGCCAGCAGCGCCCTGGCCGTCGTCACGCCCGCGGTCGGCCTCGACGACCTCGGCGACGCCGCCTCCGAGTCCACCGGCGCCTTCCGGCTCGCCGCCGAGGACGCGCCGACCACCACGACCGCCACGGCCGCGACGCGCGACCCGGGCCCGCGGACCGAGCCGGTCCTCGCCGGCGCCGACGAGCTGGTGCGGGCCTCCGGCCTGCTGGCGGCCACCGGCGGTGCCGGACAGGCCCTGGCCGCCGAACGGGCCCGGATCGAGCAGGCCGCGCGCGAGGCCGCCGCCCGACCCGCCGAGCCCGCGTCCGGCGGCGGGGACGCGCCCCCCGCCCGCGGGCCGTCGAGCGCCTCGTGCGGCATCGACCTCGACGGTCTGGGCGATGTGAAGAGCTGGGTCGCCGACGCGGCACGGTTCCTCGGCTGCGCCTACGACCAGCCCGACCTGCTCGGCGTCGGCGCCCGCGGCAACGCCTCCGACCACCCGACCGGGCACGCCCTGGACCTGATGGTCCGCGGCGAGCAGGGCGACCGGATCGCCGAGTGCGCCCTGGCCAACGCCGAGGAGCTCGGCGTGAAGTACGTGATCTGGGAGCAGCGGATGAACTCCGGCGACGGGTGGGAGTCCATGGAGGACCGCGGCGGCGACACCGCCAACCACATGGACCACGTGCACATCTCGTTCGACGACAGCGCCGGCAGCGGCGACCCGGACCTGGGACGCTGCGCCTGAGCCGGACACCGGGGACGTCCCGACCGGGCGGGTGAGGGGTCGCCCGGGCCCGGAGGGGCGGCGGGCCGCGGGTGGTGCGCGCGCACTAGCGTGTGCGCGGTCTCACCACTGGATCGAGGGAGAGGATCGCGGCCCATGCGCGTCGGAGTACTGACCGGAGGCGGCGACTGCCCCGGGCTCAACGCCGTCATCAGGGCCGTGGTGCGCAAGGGGATACCGGAGTACGGCTACTCCTTCGTCGGGTTCCGGGACGGGTGGCGCGGTCCGCTCGAAGGGCTGACGATGACCCTCGACATCCCGGCCGTGCGCGGGCTGCTCCCGCGCGGGGGCACCATCCTGGGCTCGTCGCGGACCAACCCGTTCGCGGTCGAGGACGGCGTCGCCCGGATCCGCAAGACGCTCACCGACCGCGGCGTCGAGGCACTGGTCGCGATCGGCGGGGAGGACACGCTCGGGGTCGCGGCGAAGCTGCACGAGGCCGGGGTGCACGTCGTCGGCGTGCCGAAGACGATCGACAACGACCTGTCCGGCACCGACTACACGTTCGGCTTCGACACCGCGGTGCAGATCGCGACCGAGGCCATCGACCGGCTGCACACCACGGCCGAGTCGCACCACCGCGCGCTGATCGTCGAGGTGATGGGCCGGCACGCCGGCTGGATCGCCCTGCACTCGGGCATGGCCGGCGGCGCGAGCGCGATCCTGTTGCCCGAGGTCGAGTTCGACATCGACCAGGTCTGCAAGTGGGTGGAGAGCCGCTACCGCAGCGAGTACAGCCCGATCATCGTCGTCTCCGAGGGCGCCAAGCCCAAGGGCGGTGCCGAGGCGCTGCGCACCGGGGCCACCGACGCGTTCGGGCACGTGCGGCTCGGCGGGATCGGTGACTGGCTGGCCCACGAGATCGAGACCCGCACCGGCAAGGAGGCCCGCACCACCGTGCTCGGGCACGTCCAGCGCGGCGGCACCCCGACCGCGCGGGACCGCTGGCTGGCCACCCGGTTCGGGCTGCACGCGATCGACGCGGTGCGCGACGAGAAGTGGGGCAGCATGGTCGCCCTGCGCGGCACCGACATCGTGACCTGCCCCCTGTCCGAGGCCACGAACACGCTCAAGACCGTGGACCCGTCGCTCTACGCCGAGGCCGAGGTGTTCTTCGGCTAGGAACCCGCGACTGGACGGGGCCCGGGGCGGTCCGGTGGGGTGTCGCCATGAGCCCCCATCCCCTCCCGCACACCGGCCTGTGTCTCGACGAGGCCCGGCGGGTGCTCGACGCAGGACTGGCCGAGGCGGTGCGGATCGGGCAGCCGATGACCGTCGCCGTCGTCGACCACGGCGGGCACCTGCTGGCCTTCGCCCGCCAGGACGGCGCGATCCGGGTGAGCATCCAGATCGCCGAACGCAAGGCGCGCACGGCCGTGCTGCTGGAGATGCCGACGTCCGCGCTGACCGGGGCGGTCCAGCCGGGGGGCCCGCTCTACGGGCTCGACACCGCGGCCGACGGGCTGGTCGTGCTCGGCGGCGGGATGCCGCTGCGTCGCGACGGTGTGCTGGTCGGCGCCGTCGGGGCCAGCGCGGGATCGGTCGAGCAGGACGTCACCGTCGCGACGGCGGCCGCCACGGCGCTGTAGCCGGGAGGTCGCACCGGGGCACGAGCCGGGGCGGGGGTCTCCCTCGCCCGCCCCGGCCCGCTAGACGATGCCCTGGCGGGCGGCGGTGTAGACGATCTCGGTGCGGCGCCGGACCTCGAGCTTGTCCCGCAGGTTGCGCACGTGGAACTTCACGGTCGCCTCGGAGATCCGCAGCCGGGTGCCGATCTCCCGGTTGCTCATCCCCACGGCGAGCAGCTTGAGCACCTGGTTCTCGCGGTCGGTCAGCGAGGCGTTGCGGCACATGTCCGGGACGTCGTCCCCGGTGGGTTCGCGCAGCACCTGCAGCGGCGCCGCGCTGGTGCCGGGGTCGAACACGCCCTCACCGCGCAGGATCGACCGGACGGCCCGCACGACGTCCGCGGTCTCGGCGCCCTTGCGCAGGTAGCCGTGCACGCCCAGGCGCACGGTCCGCATCATCGCCTCGCGGTCGCGGCACCCGGTCAGCACCAGCACGCGCACGCCCCTGCAGCGCTCCAGCAACGCCCGCACCAGGTCCAGGCCGGGGCGGTCGTCACGGGCGAACTCGATGTCGCACACGATCACGTCCGGGCGCGTGCGCTCGGCGGCCATCAACGCGTCCCGCGGGGACGCGGCCTCCCCGGCGTGCAGGAGGTCGGGCTCGGCGGCGATCAGCGCACGCAACCCGTGGCGCACGATCGGCTCCGCGTCCACGACCAGCACCCGCGCCGTCCGGCGAACGACCTCACCGCTGTCGCGACCGCGTCGGGTCACGTCGGTGGCCTCGCGAACGGCTTCCAGCGTCATCGCCATGTCCTCCCGGCGTGCAGGTCCCCGCCGCCGATGGCGGGCACTGGGGACGCACGGTAGGTAGTGCCACGTTGCCTTCACGTTGCAGCCGGGTGCACATGCACTTGTGACATGCGTAACATGACGATCAGGGCGTTTCGAGGTCGGGAGCACGGTCGTCCCCGACCGGCAGTCGCGGTCGGCCTACCCTGTGTCGATGTGACGTTTCCGGCGCCCGGCGGCGCCGGGTACTGCGGAGGTGACGGATGGGCCACGGTGACGCCGACGAGCTCGTCGCGGACGCCATGCGCCTTCGCCGGATCTACGACGACGACCTCGGCTGCGGCGGCAACGCCGGGACCCCCCGCCCGATCGTGTCGGACTCCTGGCAGCGCAGCCTGGCCGCGGCGGTCGACCCGGAGAACCGGAAGCCACCGGTCGTCTACGGCCCGGAGGACCTGCCCGACCTGCGCGAGGGCCACCCGCTGCACGAGGTGATGCCGCTGCTGCGCACGACGCTGGTCAGCATCGCCGACGAGGCCATGCACGTCATGCTCGTGACCGACGCCGACGGCCACATCCTCTGGCGCGACGGCGCGCACGGCCTGCTGCGCTCGGCCGACGAGGTGGGGCTGTTCGAGGGCACCCGCTGGTCCGAGGACGCGATCGGCACCAACGCGATGGGCACCGCGCTCGCGGTGGACGCGCCGGTCCGCATCCACTCCGCCGAGCACCTGGTCCGCGCCTGCCACGACTGGACGTGCGTGGCCGCACCCGTGCACGACCCGGACACCGGGTCGATCGTCGGCGCGATCGACATCAGCGGGCCGCTGCACACCCTGCACCCGGCGCTGGTCCAGCTCGTCTCGGCGACCGCGCAGCTGGCCGAGAACCAGCTCCGGGTCCGGCTCGCGATCGCCGACGAGCGGTTGCGGGTGCGCAACATGCCGCACCTGACCGGGCTGCACGGCCTGGAGGGCGCCCTGCTCTCGAAGTCCGGCCGGGTGATCGCCAGCGCGCCCTACGGCCGGTTCCCGGAACGCGTCCAGCTACCCGAGGGCACCGACCGGGTGCGGCTGCAGGACGGCCGGGAGATGGTCGTCGAGTCACTCCCGGAGGGCTACCTGCTCCACCCCGAGCCGGGACGGCGACGGGCGCGCGCCACCGAGCAGGCGCCCTCGGTCACGCTGCGCTTCACCGGGTCCGGCATCCCGAACATCAGCGTCGGCGAGCGCGAGACCCCGGCCTCGCTGCGCCCGGCCGAGATCCTCACGGCGCTGGCCCTGCACCCGGACGGCCTGTCCGGCGAGCAGCTCACCCTGATGCTCTACGGCGACGACGGCAACCCCACGACCCTGCGCGGCGAGATCCACCGGCTGCGCGCGCTGCTCGGCACCGACCTGCTGCTGACCCGCCCCTACCGGCTGGCGGCCGAGCCGGACGCGGACTTCCTGCGGGTCCGTGCGGCGCTGCGCGCCGGGCGGGTCGGCGAGGCCCTCGACGCCTGCCACGGCCCGCTGCTGCCCCGCTCGGACGCCCCCGCCGTGCGCGACCTGCGTGACGAGCTGACCGCCGGGCTGCGGCACGCCGTGCTGGCCACCGACGACGTCGAGCTCACCCACCGGTTCGCCGAGCACCCGCTGGCCGAGGAGGACCTCGAGGCGCACGAACGGCTGCTCGAGCTCCTCGACCCGGACGACCCGCGCCGCGCCGCCGTGGCCGCCCGGCTGCGCCGCCTGCTCGCCTAGCCACCGGTCCGGCGCGCCGGCGAGATCAGCGCGTCGCGAGCGGCGAGTCGGGTTCGGGCTCCAGCTCGCCCGCCCTCCACAGCGAGGCGTACCAGCCGTCGGAGGCGACCAGCTCGGCGTGCGGGCCCTCCTCCACGATCCGGCCGCCGGCGAGCACGACGATCCGGTCCGAGCGGGCCGCGGTGGCCAGCCGGTGCGCGACCACGAACGAGGTGCGGCGCCGCGTCAGCTCCTCGCCGGCCGCGAGCACGGTCTCCTCGGTGGCCGGGTCCAGCGCCGCCGTCGCCTCGTCGAAGATCAGCAGGTCCGGCGTGACGAGCTCCGCGCGGGCCAGCGCGACCAGCTGGCGCTGCCCGGCGGACAGGCCCTGGCCGCGCTCCCCGACCGGGGTCCGGAAACCGTCGGGCAGCGAGGCCACCAGGTCCATCGCCCCGACCGCGCGGGCCGCGGCCTCGATCGAGGCCGGGTCGGCGTCCGGACGGCCGTAGGCGATGTTCGAGGCGACGTCACCGGTGAACAGGTGCGCCTCCTGCGGCACCACCCCGAGCCGCTGCCGGTAGTCGGCCAGCGGGAACCGGCGCACGTCGACCCCGTCGACCAGCACCGCGCCCTCGCCGGTGTCGTAGAACCGGGCGAGCAGCTTGATCAGGGTGGACTTGCCGGCACCGGTGGCACCGACCAGCGCCACCGTCTGCCCGGGCGCGACCCGCAACGACACGTCCTCGAGCGCGGGCGTCGCGACGTCCGGGTACCGGAACGTGACCGAGCGCAGCTCGACCTCGCCCCGCAGCCGTGCCGGCACCGGGACCTGCTCGGCCGCCGGTGTCTCGGGCACCGAGGTGGGCGTGCGCAGCAGCCCGGCGATCCGGTTCAGCCCCACCCTGGCCTGCTGGTAGCCGTCGAAGACCTGGGACAGCTGCTGGACCGGCCCGAAGAACATCGTCAGGTAGAGCAGGAACGCGGTCAGCACGCCGGGGGTGAGGTCACCGGTGGCGATCCGGGCCGCGCCCACACCCAGCACGGCGGCCTGCGACACGTCGGACAGCAGCGCCGCGAACGGGAAGTAGGTGGCGATGTAGCGCTGCGCCCGCAGCCGGGAACGGCGGTAGTCCGCGCTGCGCTCGCTGAACCGCCGGGCGCTGAGGTCCTCCCGGACGTAGGCCTGCGCGACCCGGACACCGGAGACGTTCTCCTGCATGTCCGCGTTGACGAGGCTGACCCGCTCGCGGGCCTCCTCGTAGGCCTGGGAGGAGAACCTCCGGAAGATCACCGTGGCGACGACCAGCACCGGCATGCCCGCCAGCGCGACCAGCGCCAGCGCCGGGTCGGTCAGTACCAGCGCCACCGCGACACCGACGATCGTGAGCAGGCTGACGAACGCCTGGGCCAGGCCGGTCTGCAGGAACGTCGACAGCGCGTCCACGTCGGTGGTCATCCGGGTCATGATCCGGCCGGAGAGCTCCCGCTCGAAGTAGTCCAGCCCGAGCCGCTGCAGGTGGGCGTAGCTGCGCACGCGCAGCAGGTAGAGCAGGCTCTCCCCGGCCCGCGCGGTGACCACCGTCTGCGCACCGACGACGAGCGCGTCCAACGCCACGACCAGGACCCCGGCCAGCGCGGCGAGGACCAGCACCCGCGCCGCGCCCGGGGTGATCCCGCCGTCGACGGCGTAGCGCGCGATCGTCGGCAGCGCGAGCGTGGCCAGCGCGTCGGCCGCGATCAGCGCGACGGCGAGGACGAGCAGCCCGCGGACCGGTCGCAGCAGGCTCGCGAGGCGGAACGAGGGGTCCGGCGCCGTCGGGTCGGACTCGCCGCGCAGCCGGGGCCCCTCCGTCGCCGGGGGCAGCGCCTCGACCGCGGCGAGGAGCCCGGGGGTGGCCGGCATGCCGCCGGCGGTCCCGGCCACGCCGGGCGGGCCCGACGCGGCGACGGAGGATCCGGCGCTCACCGGCCGGTGCCCGGCCGCGGCCCGGACCGGCCACAGCGCCGGGGTGAAACCCGTGGACGCGCCCGGCGTCGCCGTCGGGGCCGTCGGCGCCCCGGGTGCCGGGAGGACCGCACCCGGCTCCACGGGGTGCCCCGGCGCGCCGTTCCCGGCGGCGGGCACGGCACCGTTCCCGGCGGCGGCCCCGTCGTCGGCGCCGTGCTCGCCGCCGCCGGGTGCGTCCGGGGCGAACCGCGGCCCGGTGGCGAGCAGGTCGCGGAACAGCGTGCAGCGTCCGCGCAGCTCGTCCTCGGTGCCCACGTCCACGACCCGGCCGTGGTCGAGCACCGCGATCCGGTCGGCCAGCGCCAGCGTGGAGCGGCGGTGCGCCACCAGCAGCGTCGTGCGGCCGGTGGTGAGCTCGCGCAGGGTGTCGTGGATGGCCGCCTCGGTCGCGGTGTCCACCGCCGAGGTGGCGTCGTCGAGCACCAGCACCCGCGGGCGGGTGAGCACGGCGCGGGCCAGCGCGATCCGCTGCCGCTGCCCGCCGGACAGGGTCAGCCCGCGCTCGCCGACCTGGGTGTCGTAGCCCTCGGGAAGCGCCTCGACGAACCCGGCGACCTGCGCGGCCGCCGCGGCGGCGCGGATCTCGTCCTCGCCGGCGTCCGGGCGCCCGTAGGCGATGTTGGCCCGGATCGTGTCCGAGAACAGGAACGCCTCCTCGAACACCACCCCCAGCTCGGCGCGCAGCTCGCGCAGACGCAGCTCGGGCAGGTCCACGCCACCGATCCGCAGCGCTCCGGACTGCGGGTCGTAGAAGCGCGGGAGCAGCAGCGCGACCGTCGACTTGCCCGAGCCCGGCGGCCCGACCAGCGCGACCGTCTCCCCCGGCTCGACGCGCAGCGACAGCCCGTCGAGCACCGGCTCGCTGCGCGCCTCGGTGTCGGTGTAGCCGAACCGGACGTCGTCGAGCTCCACCGACAGCGCGCCTTCCGGCAGCGCGCGCGGCGCGGGCGGGTCGACCACGTCGGGCTCGGAGTCCACCAGGTCGTAGACGCGCTCGGCGCCGGCGCGGGTGAGCTGCGCGGATACGATCAGGGCGCCGATCAGCCGGGCCGGGCCGATCAGCTGGCCGACGTAGGTGGTGAAGGCCAGGAACGTGCCGAGCGTGATCGAGCCCTGCATCGCGAGGTAGCCGCCGAGACCGATCACCGCGACCTGCCCGAGCCCGGGCAGGGCCAGCAGCACCGGGTTCAGCCGCGCGGTCAGCCGCGCGGCGCGCAGGCGCTCGCCGTAGAGCGTGCGGGCCCGGGCCTCGAGCCCGGAGACCTCCCGCGACTCCTGGCCGAAACCCTTCACGACCCGGACCCCGGTGACGGTCTCCTCGACCTGCTGGGCGATCTCGGCGGCCCGCTGCTGGGCCGACCACGTGGCCGGGAACAGCGTCCGGCGGGTGCGGTTGGTGATGAACGCGGCGACCGGGAGCATCACCAGCGCGACGAGTGTGAGCAGCGGCGAGAGCCACAGCATCGCCGCGACCGAGGTCACGACGAGCACGACGGTGCCCGCGCTGAGCGGCACGATCGAGAGCAGGCCCTGCACCAGCTGCAGGTCCGAGATCGCCCGGGACGCGACCTGCCCGGTGCGCAGCCGGTCCTGGCGCACCCCGTCCATCCGCGCCACCGCGGCGAACACCTGGCGGCGCAGGTCGTGCTGCACGTCCAGGGCCATCCGGCCACCGAGGTAGCGGCGCAGGAACGCCGACCCGAAACGGACCAGGGCCAGGCCGAGGATGGCGAGCACGACCGGGAGCAGCACCGCCGTCTCGCCGACGACGGCCCCGTCCACGGCGGCCTTGGTCAGCAGCGGGCCGATCGCCTCCAGCCCGACCCCGAGCATCGACGCGACGAGGGCGCCGACCGTCACCGCCTTGTGCTCGAGACACGCCCCGACGAGACGGCGGATCCAGCCCGCGGCGGGCACGGACGACGAGGGGGACGGCACCGGATCAGGCTATGCCCGACCCCTGACGGTCCGCCCGCCGATCGGGCGTGACCGGCGAGACGGCCCCGCCCCGCCGACCAGGCCGGCGTCAGGTGATGTCGCGGCGCCCGCCGACCACCGCGGCCAGCGCCACCGCGGCGACCGTCCAGGCCAGCAGCACCAGCAGCGCCACCCACCCCGGCGGCGGCGAGCTGACGCCGGCCAGGAACTCCAGGATCTGCACGCCGTCGCCGCCCTGTCCCGCGGCGCCGACCGGGCTCTCGTAGAGCGCGATGTCCCCGGCGTTGCCGGGCAGGAACGAGGTCATCCGCGCCGGAACCGAGCCGTTGTCGTCACCGGCCCGCATGACCCCGGCGAGCACGTTCTCCCCGATCAGCGAGTAGCCCACGACCAGCGCGACCGCACCGGCCTGGTTCGGGACCAGCGTCCCCACCGCGACCCCGATCACGCCCCAGAGCGCGCACACCAGCATGCCGACCAGCCCCACCGAGACCAGCGCGCCCGCGCCGGGCAGCGTCTGCCCACCCAGCACCGCGCCGCCGAGCAACGGCCCCAGGAGGGCGGTCAGCAGCCCGTACACCGCCGCGACCACGGCCGCGACCAGGACCTTGGACCCGAGGACCTGCCCGCGCGACCCGGTCAGGAACGCCTGGGTGATGGTCCGGTGCCGGTACTCCCCGCTCGCCGACAGCGCGCCGAACGCCCCGGCGATGATCGACACCGCGCTCAGGGTGGAGGCCAGGCCGGCCAGCAGCAGCACCGGCGAGGTCTCGGTCGCGGCCGGCACCAGCAGCGTGATCAACGAGCCGAACAGGCTCATCGCGAGCGCCAGCACCACGATCGGGATCAGCAGCAGCCAGTACATCCGTACCGACGTCGTCTTGCGGATCTCCGAGCGCAGCACCGCGCGCCAGCGGTGCACGGCCCCGAGCCGGGCCGGCGATGCGCTCGTCGGGACCTCCGGTGTGCTCATGCGCTCTCCCCCGCCAGCAGTCGCAGGAACATCTGCTCCAGGCCGACCCGCTCCTCGGCCATGCCGTAGATCGCGACGCCGGCGGCCAGCGCGACGTCCCCGACCCGCACCGCGTCGGCGCCGGAGACGGCCAGCCAGCCGCCCTCGGTCGCGTCCACCTCGCTCAGCCCGGCGCCGACCAGTGCCTCGGCCAGCTTCGCCGGGTCGGACGGGCGGACCAGCACGCGTCCGCTCTGGCTCTGCCGCAGCGCGTCGATCGGGCCGTCGAAACGGCACCGGCCGTGGTCGATCACGACCAGCCGCTGGGCGGTGAGCTCGATCTCGGCGAGCTGGTGCGAGGAGACCAGGACGCTGCGCCCGGAGGCGGCGAAGGACTGCAGGAACGAGCGCAGCCACGCGATGCCGTCCGGGTCCAGGCCGTTGCCGGGCTCGTCGAGCACGAGGATGCGCGGGTCACCGAGCAGCGCCGCGGCCAGGGCCAGGCGCTGGTTCATGCCGAGCGAGTAGCCGCCGACCGCGCGGTCGGCGGCGTCGGTGAGCCCGACCAGGGCCAGGACCTCCTCGACCCGGGAGTCCGGCACGTCGATCGCCGCGGCGGCGGCGCGCAGGTGTGCCCGCGCGGTCCGCTTCGGGTGCCCGCCCTGGACCTCCAGCACGGCGCCGATCACCCGGCCCGGCGACTCGTGCGCGGCGAACGGGACGCCCTCCACCAGCGCGGTACCGGTGCTCGGCCCGACCAGGCCGAGGATCATCCGCAGGGTCGTGGTCTTGCCCGAACCGTTGGGTCCGAGGAACCCGGTCACCGAGCCCGGCTCGACCGTGAACGACAGGTCGCGGACGGCCTCGACCGGGCCGAAACTCTTGCCGAGTCCCTCGACGGTGATCTGCCCGGCGCTGGCGGCGCCCGGTGTGTGCGTGCTCTGCACGGTCGGTTCCCCCGATCGTCTCCGGCGTGCCCGGGGCCATCCTCCCTGCCGCCCGGACACGGCACGGAGAGGGGTCGTCGGAACCCGGGGCCCGCGCTCAGGGCCCCGTTCCCGGGGGCCGGACGAAACGGACGGGGGGTGCCCGACGACACTGGTGTCGCACACCACAGAACGTCAGGATGACTGCCCGACCCCGCCGAAGGAGCACCGTGAGCGACACCCGACGCACCGTGTCCACCCTGTTGCAGCGCTGGGCCACCGAGCGCCCCGACGACGAGGCCGTCCGGTTCGGCGACACCCGGCACACGTGGGCGCAGCTCGACGAGCGGGTCCGCCGGGTCGCCTCCGCGCTGCGTGCCGAGGGGGTGGGGCCCGGGGACCGGATCGCGGTGCTGGACCTCAACCACCCGTCGTGCCTGGAGCTGACCCTGGCCTGTGCGCGGATCGGCGCGGCGAACGCCGTGGTCAACTTCCGGCTCGCCCCGCCGGAGATCGTCTACGTGATCAACGACGCCGCGGCCGCGGTGCTGGCCGTCGGGCCGGAGTTCGCCGGGACCGTCGAGCAGGTCGCCGACGAGCTCCCGTCCGTCCGCCGGGTCCTGCGCCTGGGCGGGGAGGCCGACGAGTACGAGGCCTGGCTGGCCGCGCACGAACCCGACGCCGAGCCCTTCGACGCCGCGCCGGAGGACTGCTTCGTGCAGCTCTACACGTCCGGCACCACCGGCTTCCCCAAGGGAGCGATGCTCACCCACCGCGGCATGCTCAGCCACGCCGAGCACGTCGCGCACGACTTCGAGCTCGCCCCGAACGACGTCGTGCAGATCGCGATGCCGCTGTTCCACGTCGGCGGGATGAGCTACGCGCTGCTCGCGCTCGGGCAGGGTGCCCGGATCGTGATGGCCCGGATCCCGGACCCGGGCGCGCTGCTCGACATGATCGCGATCGAGCGCATCACCCACACGTTCCTGGTGCCCGCATTGATGGGCGCGATGACGCAGGCGCCGGTCGCGGCCGCGCGCGACCTCTCGTCGCTGCGAGCGGTCTCCTACGGCGCCTCGCCGTGCCCACTGCCGGTGATGCGCGCCAGCCTGGACCTGTTCGGGCCGAAGCTGCACCAGGTGTACGGGATGACCGAGGCCTGCGGCGTCGTCACCTCGCTCGGACCGGCCGACCACGACGACCCGTCCGTGGAGCACCGGCTGGTCTCGGCCGGGAAGCCGATCATCGGGGTGGAGATCGAGGTCCGGGACCCGGACCGGGGCACCCCCCTGCCGACCGGTGAGCCCGGCGAGATCTGGGTGCGCACCGAGCAGCTGATGAGCGGCTACTGGGGCAAGCCGGACGCGACCGCGTCCGCACTGACCGAGGACGGCTGGCTGCGCTCGGGCGACGGCGGGCACATCGACGCCGACGGCTACGTCTACGTCACCGACCGGATCAAGGACATGATCGTCAGCGGTGGCGAGAACGTGTACCCGGCCGAGATCGAGCGCGTGCTCGCCGAGCACCCGACCGTCGCCGACGTGGCCGTGATCGGCGTGCCGGACGAGCGCTGGGGCGAGGTCCCCAAGGCCGTCGTGGTGGCCCGCTCCGGGCAGGACATCGACACCGACGCGCTGCTCGCCCACTGCCGCGAGCACCTGGCGTCGTTCAAGTGCCCGAAGTCGGTCGACGTGCTCGACGCGCTGCCGCGCAACGCCACCGGCAAGATCCTGAAGAAGGATCTCCGCAAGCCCTACTGGGAGGGCCGGGACCGGCAGACCGTCTGAGCCTCCCGGCCGGCTCGGTGATCGGCGCGTCGGCGGCGGCGCCGCCGATCACGCTCCTCACCGTCACCTCGCGGGCAGGACGGATCCGGGAGCGACCGTGAGCGGCAGGACCGACTTCAAGCGGACCCTCGACTGCTACCGGGCGAGGCGGGACACGTTCCGCGTCGTCGAGGTGCCCGACCTGCGCTACCTGATGCTCGACGGCCACGGGGACCCGAACACCCCGGCCTTCGCCGAGGCGGCGTCGACGCTCTACCCGGTCGCCTACGCGCTGCGGTCCGCCAGCAGGAGCGACCCGGGCCGGGACTACGTCGTGATGCCCTTGGAGGGCCTGTGGTGGGCCGAGGACATGGACACCTTCACCGGCGCCCGGGACAAGACCCGCTGGTCCTGGACCCTGATGATCATGATCCCGGACTGGACCACCGACGCCGCGGTCACGGCGGCGCTCGGCAGGGTCGGGGCGGGGAACCGACCGGCCAGGCTCGACGACGTGCGCCCGGGAACGCTCTCCGAAGGCCTGTGCGTGCAGGCGCTGCACGTGGGCTCCTACGACGACGAGGCCGGCCTGCTGCGCCGGATGCACAGGGAGTTCATCCCCTCGCGGGGCCTGGTGATGACCGGCCGGCACCACGAGATCTACCTCGGTGACCCCCGCCGGGTCGCACCGTCGAGGCTGCGCACGATCCTGCGCCAGCCCGTGGCGACACGCTGACCGGACCGCCGGGTCCGGCTCCGGACACGGGAACGGGCCGCACACCCCGGCGGGGTGTGCGGCCCGTATGTCCCTACGAGGTGCCGGTCAGGGCAGCCGCGTCGGCCGTCCGGCTCAGGCGGCGACGGCGTCCTTCTGCTTGCTCAGCTTCTCCAGCCTGCGGGTGGTGGGCCAGCGGACGTTGCTCGCCCAGCCCAGCTTCTCGAAGCCACGGATCACCGCGGCCGAGATGTCGACCTGGCCCTTCTTCACGCCGTGCCGGGCGCAGGTCGGGTCGGCGTGGTGCAGGTTGTGCCAGGACTCGCCGAACGAGAGCACCGCGAGCCACCAGACGTTGGCCGAGTTGTCCCGGGCGGCGAAGGGGCGCTCGCCCCAGATGTGGCAGATCGAGTTGATCGACCAGGTCACGTGGTGCAGCAGCGAGACGCGGACCAGGCCGGCCCAGAAGAACGCGGTGAAGAAGCCCCACCACGACATCGTCACCAGGCCGCCGATCGCGGCGGGCAGCAGCAGGCTCACCGCGACGATCGCGGGGAACAGCTTCTGGACGAGCGCGATGTCGCGGTCGTCGAGCAGGTCGGGGGTGAACCGGCGCTGGTTGGTCACCTCCTTGGTGAACAGCCATCCGGTGTGCGCGTGCCAGAAGCCCTTGGCCAGGCCGCGCACGCTCTCCCCGTGCAGCCACGGGCTGTGCGGGTCGCCCTCCTTGTCGGAGAACGCGTGGTGGCGGCGGTGGTCGGCGGTCCAGTCGGTGACGCCGCCCTGCAGCGCGAGGCTGCCGGCGAGGGCGAGCGCGATCCGCAGCGGGCGCTTGGCCTTGAACGCGCCGTGGGTGAAGTAGCGGTGGAAACCGACCGTGATCCCGAGCCCGGACACGACGTAGAACAGCGCGGCCAGCCCGACGTCGAGCCAGCTCAGCCCCCAGCCCCACGCGAGCGGGACGGCGGCGACGAGCGCGAGCATCGGTACGGCGACGAACACGCCGACCAGGAACGTTTCCACGGCCGGGGTCCGGCCGAGTGTGGTCGGCGCCTTGCCGGTCGGGGTGCGGGGCGGTGCGGCCTCGAGGGTCATGAACCAAGGACACCCGACTCGCGGCGTGCGGACAGTGCGGTAATCCCCCCTATCCGGGCTCGGGGAGCCCGCGAGGGTGTGAGCTGCGCGACTTGACTCGCGAGTAACCCTCGGATACCCACATGCCGTGAAGCTCTCCACGATCCTTCCCTACGGGGACGACCCCATTCGCAACGCCGACGCCGTGACCGGCCTGGAGAAGGCCGGCCTCGACGCGGTCTGGGCCGCCGAGGCCTACAGCTTCGACGCCGTCTCCCTGCTGGGCTACCTGGCCGCGCGCACCGAGCGGGTCGAGATCGGCGCCGCGATCCTGCCGATCTACAGCCGTACCCCGACCCTGACCGCGATGACGGCGGCCGGCCTGGACGCGCTCTCCGGCGGGCGGTTCAACCTGGGGCTGGGCGCGTCGGGCCCGCAGGTGATCGAGGGCTTCCACGGCGTCGCCTACGACAAGCCGATCGGGCGCACCCGGGAGATCATCGAGATCTGCCGCCAGACCTGGCGCCGGGAGAAGGTGCACAGCGACGGCATCTACAAGATCCCGCTGCCCGAGGGCGAGGGCACCGGGCTCGGCAAGCCGCTGAAGCTGATCAACCACCCGAAGCGTGACTCGATCCCGATCTGGGTGGCCGCGCTCGGCGAGAAGAACCTGACGATGACCGCGGAGCTGGCCCAGGGCTGGCTGCCGCACGTCGTGCTCCCGGAGAAGATCCGCGACGTGTTCGGGGACGCGCTCGACGCCGGGTTCGCCCGGCGCGACCCGGAGCTCGGCCCCCTGCAGATCGCCGGCGGCGGCATCTGCGCGATCGAGGAGGAGATGTTCGAGCCGGCGCGCCGGGCCGCCCGCGGGATGTATGCCCTCTACATCGGCGGCATGGGCGCGCGCGGCAGGAACTTCTACAACACGGTGTTCGCCAAGCAGGGCTACGAGGCCGAGGCGAAGCTCGTGCAGGACCTCTACCTGGACGGGAAGAAGGAGGAGGCGATGGCCGCGCTGCCCGACGACTTCATCGACCGGGTCACCCTGATCGGACCGGAGGGGCACGTGCGCGAGCGGATCGCCGCGCTGCGCGAGGGCGGCATCACCTACCTGCACGTCCAGCCGATGACCCAGGACTCGCCGACGGTGCTCTCGCAGCTCAAGGAGTGGATCTCCTAGGCGGGCCGCCCGGCGCACCGTGGCCCGGTACCCGGTTGCCCGCGCACCGCTCCTGTGATGGATTGGCCTGCGGGAGGGAACAATGACCGTTCCGCAGCACACCCGGACGCCGGCCCTGGACGCGATCGTCGTCGGGGCCGGTTTCTCCGGCCTGTACATGCTCCACCGGCTGCGCGGGCTCGGCATGTCCGCGCTCGTGCTCGAACGTGCCGGCGGCGTCGGCGGCACCTGGTACTGGAACCGCTACCCGGGCGCGCGCTGCGACTCGGAGAGCTACTACTACTGCTACGCCTTCTCCCGCGAGCTCGAACAGGAGTGGGAGTGGACCGAGCGCTACCCCCGCCAGCCGGAGATCAAGCGCTACCTCGACCACGTCGCCGACCGCTTCGACCTGCGCCGCGACATCCGGTTCGACACCACCGTCGAGTCCGCCCGCTACGACGACGAGTCCCGGCGCTGGTCGGTCACCACCGACACCGGTGACACCCTGCGGAGCCGCTACCTGATCACCGCGGTGGGCTGCCTGTCCGCGGCGAACGTGCCCGACATCCCCGGCCTGGAGACCTTCGCCGGGCAGTGGCACCACACCGGACGGTGGCCGCACGCCGGCGTCGACGTGCGGGGCACGCGGGTCGGCATCGTCGGCACCGGGTCGACCGGGATCCAGGCGATCCCGGTGCTGGCGGCCGACGCGGCGCACCTGACGGTGTTCCAGCGCACCGCGAACTACTCGATCCCGGCCCGCAACGGGCCGTTGAGCGCCGAGCAGGCCGCGGCCTACAAGGCGTCCTACGACGACATCCGCGCGGTGCAGGCGGGGTCGACGAACGGGCATCCGTTCGTGATCAGCGAGGAGTCCGCGCTCGAGGTGGGCCCGCAGCGCCGCGACGCGCTCTACCGGCAGGCGTGGGACCGTGGCGGCCTGCGCTTCCGGGCCACCTTCCGCGACCTGCTCGCCGACGAGGCTGCGAACGAGACCGCCTCGCAGTTCCTGCGGGACCGGATCCGGGAGATCGTCGACGACCCGGCGACCGCGGAGATGCTGGTACCGCACGACCACGGGTTCGCCACCAAGCGCCCGCCGATCGACACCGGGTACTTCGAGACCTACAACCGCGACGACGTGACCCTGGTCGACGTGCGGCAGACGCCGATCGAGGAGATCACCCCGGCCGGCGTCGCGACGTCGGAGGGCCTGCACGAGCTCGACCACCTGGTGTTCGCCACCGGCTTCGACGCGATGACCGGCCCGCTGCTCTCGTTCGAGATCACCGGCACCGGCGGCACCACACTGCGCGAGGCGTGGGCGGCCGGACCGCGCGGCTACCTGGGCCTGGTCGTGAGCGGCTTCCCGAACCTGTTCACGATCACCGGCCCCGGCAGCCCCTCGGTGCTGACGAACATGCCGACCTCGATCGAGCAGCACGTCGACTGGATCACCGACTGCCTGGCGCACCTGCGCGAACGCGACATCGACCGGATCGAGGCCGACCCCGGCGCCGAGCGGGCGTGGGGCGAGCACGTGCAGGCCGCGGCGGAGGCGACGCTGCTGCCGCGCGCGTCGAGCTCCTGGTACCTGGGCGCGAACGTGCCGGGCAAGCCGCGGGTGTTCATGCCCTACGCCGGCGGCTTCGCCCGCTACGCCCGGACCTGCACCGAGGTCGCCGAGGACGGCTACCGCGGGTTCGTGCTGGAACCGGCCCGGGCACGGATCTGAGGGCGCCCGGCGCGCCGTGCCCGGCTGGGCCCCTCGGGTCTGCCACCGTTGCTCCGAACGGCGCAATCGGCGGGGGCGGGTCACCACGCGTATCCGGCTCGTTCCACAATGTGTGACGTCGTCCACGCGTTCCACGCCTCAGGCCGCGATCTCGCGCCCCCGGCAGGGAACCGGGTAGAGGAGGAGCGCACGTTGCTCGAACTGGCCATCCGGACCTCCGACGAGCCGATCGCACCCGGTCAGTACCGGCACACCGCGACGCACGCCTGGTGGATGGGAACGTTCTTCGCCGCCGACGACCTGCACGTGCACTTCTCCGAGCACCTGCACCAGCAGTGGACCCCGGCCGACCCGGCCCAGGACTGGCTGCTCGACCGGGAGCTGACCGGGCGGATGCTCTGGCTCAGCGGGGACGGCTCGGCCGCCGTCGACGCCGGGTTCACCCTGGCCGACCAGTGGCCCACCGGTCGCTTCCGCGCCCCCTGGGGCGACTTCTACGCCGAGCTGCACGGGCACGTCCCGGCCGCCCGGCCGGGCACCTGGGTGGCGCCGACCCCGGCGTTCCTGGCCGACCTGCCACGGGACCCGGAGGCGCTGCTGCGCCGGCTGATCGACGACAGCCCACCCGGGCGCGGCTACACCGGCCCGTTCCAGAGCGCGGTCGACGCGCTGCGCACCTGCGGGGTCCCGGCCGAGCTGCGCTCGGCGATCTACGCGGCGCTGCGCGAGCTGCCCGCGGTGTCGGTCGGGGAGGCCGCCGACCTCGACGGCGAGGTGCACCCGACGCTGGTGCACGACGACGGCCCGGTCCGCAGCGAGCTGCTGATCTCGCCGGTCGACGGGCAGTACGCCGGCGAACGGGACACGGTGCGGCGCCCGGCCCGGGTGGGCCCGCCGGTCGGCACCGTGATCGCCGAGACCGCCGTGGCGACCTCGGTGGTCGACGGCCTGGGCTCGCTGCCCGGCTTCTGAGCCGCACCCCCGGGCTCCCGGCCCTGCGCACACCGCCCGCAGCGGCTCCGGCGCGCCCGCACGGACCCGGCTCCGCGTCTGAATCGTCACCGTATCGATCCGGTGACGGAACAAGCATGTCCTCGGTCCCTGTGCTCGTGGCGGGAGGACTAACCTGTGCTCCGGTCGCGACAACTTTCGAGCAGCTGATCAAGGCGGTTGACGTAGCGTGTCATCGAGCAGTACTTCCCATCAGGCGAGCGGGTTCGGCCCCAACGAGTGGCTCGTCGAGGAGATGTACCAGCGGTTCCAGGACGACCCGGACGCGGTCGACCCGGCCTGGCACGAGTTCTTCGCCGACTACACACCCGGCGGCGGCGACGCCGCGAACGGCGCCCCCGCCGAGCGCGCGGGCGGAAGCGGCAACGGCGCCCCCGGCGGGGTCACCAGTGGCACCGCGACCGAGGACGACACCACCGGGGCCGACGCCCCCCGCGGGGACACCAGCTCCGCCCCGTCGCAGCGTGCGGTGAGCGACGGCGCGCGCTCGACCGGCGCCTCCTCGGGCTCGGCCGCCGACGTCCCGCCCGCCCCGGTGAAGCGGGCCGAGCCCCCGGAGGGCGACGAGAAGCTGCGCCAGAGCGCCCGCCCGGTGTCGGGCGGCACCGACAACGGCAGCTCGGCCCCGGCCAAGGGCACCGAGTCCAAGCCCGCCGCCGGCAGCACCTCGAAGGCCGCCAAGCCCGCGAACGACGGCGGCGGGGTCACCGCCACACCGCTGCGCGGCGCGGCGAACGCCGTGGTCAAGAACATGACGGCGTCGCTGGAGCTGCCGACCGCGACGAGCGTGCGCGCCGTCCCGGCCAAGCTGCTGGCCGACAACCGCATCGTGATCAACAACCAGCTCAAGCGCACCCGTGGCGGGAAGCTGTCGTTCACCCACCTGATCGGCTACGCCGTGGTGAAGGCGCTCGGCGAGTTCCCCGCCATGAACCGGCACTTCGCCGAGACCGACGGCAAGCCGACCGTCGTCGCGCCGGAGCACGTCAACCTCGGCCTGGCCATCGACCTGCCGGGCAAGGGCGGGCAGCGCTCGCTCGTCGTCGTGTCGATCAAGGGCTGCGAGAAGCTGACGTTCGCGCAGTTCTGGGCCGCCTACGAGGGCATGGTCGCCAAGGCGCGCAACGGCAAGCTCACCGCCGAGGACTTCCAGGGCACCACCCTGAGCCTGACCAACCCGGGCACCCTGGGCACGAACCACTCGGTGCCGCGCCTGATGCCCGGACAGGGCACGATCGTCGGCGTCGGGGCGATGGAGTACCCGGCCGCGTTCCAGGGCGCCAGCGAGGAGCGTCTCGCCGAGCTCGGCATCAGCAAGATCATCACGCTGACGTCGACGTATGACCACCGGATCATCCAGGGCGCCGAGTCGGGCGACTTCCTGCGCCGGGTGCACGCGCTGCTGCTCGGCGAGGACGGCTTCTACGACGAGATCTTCACCTCGCTGCGGGTCCCGTACGAGCCGGTGCGCTGGGTGCAGGACATCCCGGAGGGCGAGGTCGACAAGACCGCCCGGGTGCTGGAGCTGATCGAGTCCTACCGGACCCGCGGGCACCTGATGGCCGACACCGACCCGCTGAACTACCGCCAGCGCCGCCACCCCGACCTGGACGTGCTCAGCCACGGCCTGACGCTCTGGGACCTCGACCGCGAGTTCGCCGTCGGCGGCTTCGGCGGGAGCGCGCACATGAAGCTGCGCGACGTGCTGGGCCTGCTGCGCGACTCGTACTGCCGCACGATCGGCACCGAGTACATGCACATCGCCGACCCGGAGCAGCGGACCTGGCTCGAGGAGCGGATCGAGGTCCCGCACCAGAAGCCGACCGCGAACGAGCAGAAGTACATCCTGTCCAAGCTCAACGCGGCCGAGGCGTTCGAGACGTTCCTGCAGACCAAGTACGTCGGGCAGAAGCGGTTCTCGCTCGAGGGCGGCGAGACGGTCATCCCGCTGATGGACGCCGTGCTGGACAAGTCGGCCGAGTACGAGCTCGACGAGGTCGTGGTCGGCATGCCGCACCGCGGCCGGCTCAACGTGCTGGCCAACATCGTCGGCAAGCCGATCAGCCAGATCTTCCGCGAGTTCGAGGGCAACCTCGACCCCGGCCAGGCGCACGGCTCCGGCGACGTGAAGTACCACCTCGGTGCCGAGGGCAAGTACTTCCGGATGTTCGGCGACGGCGAGACCCGGGTGTCGCTGACGGCGAACCCGTCGCACCTGGAGGCCGTGGACCCGGTGCTGGAGGGCATCGTCCGGGCCAAGCAGGACATCCTGGACAAGGGCGACGGCGGCTTCACCGTGCTGCCGCTGCTGATGCACGGCGACGCCGCGTTCGCCGGGCAGGGCGTGGTCGCCGAGACGCTGAACCTGGCGCTGCTGCGCGGGTACCGCACCGGCGGCACCGTGCACGTCGTGGTCAACAACCAGGTCGGGTTCACCACCGCCCCGGAGCACGCCCGAAGCTCGCAGTACTGCACCGACGTCGCGAAGATGATCGGCGCGCCGGTCTTCCACGTCAACGGCGACGACCCCGAGGCCTGCGTCTGGGTGGCCAAGCTGGCCGTGGAGTACCGCGAGCGCTGGCACAACGACGTGGTCATCGACATGATCTGCTACCGCCGCCGCGGGCACAACGAGGGCGACGACCCCTCGATGACCCAGCCCTCGATGTACGACATCATCGACGCCAAGCGCAGCGTGCGGAAGATCTACACCGAGTCGCTGATCGGCCGTGGTGACATCACCATGGAGGAGGCCGAGGCCGCGCTCAAGGACTTCTCCAACCAGCTCGAGCACGTGTTCAACGAGGTCCGCGAGCTGGAGCGGACCCCGCCGGTGGTCTCCCCCTCGGTCGAGGAGGAGCAGCGCGTCCCGGCCGACCTGGACACCTCGATCCCGCTGGAGATCATCCACCGGATCGGCGACGCGCACGGCACCCTGCCCGAGGGCTTCACCGTGCACAAGCGGGTCGAGCCGGTGCTGACCAAGCGGGCGAAGATGGCCCGCGAGGGCGACGTGGACTGGGCGTTCGCCGAGCTGCTGGCGATGGGCTCGCTGGCCGTCGACGGCCGTCTGATCCGGCTCTCCGGCCAGGACTCCCGGCGCGGCACGTTCGTCCAGCGGCACTCGGTGCTCATCGACCGGCACACCGGCGAGGAGTACTACCCGCTGCGCAACCTGGCCGAGGGCCAGGGCCGGTTCCTGGCCTACGACTCGGCGCTGTCCGAGTTCGCCGCGGTCGGCTTCGAGTACGGCTACTCGGTGGCCAACTCCGACGCGCTGGTGATGTGGGAGGGCCAGTTCGGCGACTTCGTCAACGGCGCGCAGTCGATCATCGACGAGTTCATCTCCTCCGGTGAGGCCAAGTGGGGCCAGATGTCCGACGTCGCGCTGCTGCTCCCGCACGGCCTGGAGGGCCAGGGCCCCGACCACAGCTCCGGCCGGATCGAGCGGTTCCTGCAGCTGTGCGCCGAGGGCTCGATGACCGTCGCGCTGCCCTCGGAGCCGGCGAACTACTTCCACCTGCTGCGCCAGCACACCCTCGACGGGGTGCGCCGGCCGCTGGTGGTGTTCACGCCGAAGTGGATGCTGCGCGCCAAGCAGGTCGTCAGCCCGCTGTCGGACTTCACCGGCGGGCGGTTCCGCCCGGTGATCGACGACCCGGACTTCCGCAACCAGGACGGCCCGAACGCCTCGGTCGACCGGGTGCTGTTCTGCAGCGGCAAGATCTACTGGGAGCTCGCCGCGGCGCGGGACAAGCGGCGCAAGGACGGCGACTCCGACGTGGAGAACACCGCCATCGTGCGGATCGAGCAGCTCTACCCGATGCCGCTGCGCCAGATCGAGGCCGTGCTCGACCGGTACCCGAACGCCGCCGACATCCGGTGGGTCCAGGAGGAGCCGGCGAACCAGGGCTCGTGGCCCTACTACGGCCTGGAGCTGCCGCAGAAGCTGCCCGAGCGCCTGTCCCGGATCACCCGGGTCTCGCGCCGCCGGATGGCGGCCCCGGCGCCGGGCTCGTCGAAGGTGCACGAGGTCGAGCAGGCCGAGCTGATCAGCAAGGCCTTCGCCCGCAGCTGAGCATCGGGCCCACCGCGGGCCACGGCGTCACGGGAGGCGGCACC
>CBIHNM010000010.1:0-31643 GCA_966211265.1 uncultured Pseudonocardia sp. | reverse complement strand
TGAGGCCGCCGGCCGCGTTCACCGCCGAGTTCGCCGCGCCGGCCCCGGGCGCGGCCGCGCCAAGGCCGGTGGCCGCCGCCGTGGGGTCGGGCAGCGACCCGAGCCCGGACGCCGCCGAGGTCAGGTCGGGCGCCGTGCCGATGCCCGAGGTCAGCCCGCCGAGCGCACCCAGCGGGCCGCCGGACGGGGCCGGGGCCGTCCCGGACGCGGCGCCACCGGTCGCCGAGGCGTCGGCCGTCGACGACCCGGACGCGCCGGAGCCCCCGGCCGTGCCGCTGCCCTGGGTGGAGGCGCCGCCCGTCATGTCCGTCGACGACCCGGACGAGCTGCCGCCTTCGGCGGAGGCCGTCGCGGAACCGGTGGCCCCGGCGTCACCGCCCGACCCGCCGCTGCTCCGCTCACCCTCGTCCGACGACGTCGAGCCGCCGTCCCCGCCGTCGGCCTCGGTCTCGGTCTCGGTCTCGGTCTCGGTCTCGGTCTCGGTCTCAGCGCTGCCGGAACCGGAGTCCTCCGACGACGTCGAGCCGGTCGAGGAGGTGTCGCCGGAGTCGGAGTCCTCCGAACCCGGGTCCGGCGAACCGCCCGGGTCCATCACCGATCCGACGACGTCGGAGCCGGTCACCGCCGTCACCGGCGATCCGGAGCCCGCCGCGCCGGACTCGGTCGCGCCGGAGTCCTGCGATGATCCGGGGTCGTCGCAGCTCGCGTCACCCGAGTCGGTGGGATCCGTGTCGCCCGGATCCCCGGCGTCGGAGGGGGCCGTCTCGCAGCCGGCGTCGGAGTCCTCCGGGACAGACCCGTCGGTGCTGCTGCTCGACCCGGAGTCGCCACCGGTCCCCGCGTCGCCGGCGTCCCCGGCGAAGGCGGTCCCGGCCGTACCGCCGGAGGCCAGCAGCAGCGCGGTCAGGGCCGCGGGCGCGGCCAGACGGCGCCCCGGCCCCGCCGAGGGGGCGGCGTGGCGGCGCCGGACGGAGGGCCGGTCGAGGAGGGGCTGGCGCTGTCCGGGCAGGGTGTGCTTACCCATCTCAGAGTCCTTCCGGTCGCCGGTGGGCGACGTGCGGGGAGCATCGGCGGGAGAACCTGGTCGACACGGTGCGGCCGGGGAACGGGGGCACCCCTGGGGAGGGGCCGCACGGTCGACATCGCTCGGTTCGTCCGGGAGGCGACGCTACGAAACCCGGTCCCGCGAGGTTGCTTGTCTGAGAGGGGGAACGCGCTCGGCGCGGTCATCCGGCGCCGTCACGCGCCGAGTGCGGGGGCGGCTGGACCGTACGGCGCAGCGATCTGCGACGAACACCGTGGGTGTTCTCAGCATCGCCGGAGGTCCCCACCGTTCAACGAGCCGGCCGGGCACCGGTGACGGGTCGGCGCGCGAAAACTTCCGCTCGACCCGCCGCCGGGCTCACGACCTGCTCTCGGCCCGTTCCTTGAACGCGGCCAGGTTCGTCTCCATCGCCGTGCGCCACTCCCCGAGGCGGCCCGCCACGATCCGTTCCTCGCGCTCCGGCCACTTCTGGATGGCCGGGGTCAGACCGGACGGGCCCGGTCCGAGGCGGGCCCACTGGCGGACACGGGTGCCGTCGCCGTCCGGGGACAGCTCGAGCAGCCAGGACGCGACCGGGCCCTCCGGGCGGTCCCGCTCGACTTCCCAGCCGAAACGCCGACCCGGCTCCCACACCGTCACCGTGGACACGGTGCTCCACTCCCCGACCGCCGGATGCACGTTGTGGCCGCGGAACCGGACCTCGGCCGCCGGGCCGTCGGCGCCGTCGAGCCACTCCACCCGCTGCAGCTCCGGGGACAGCTCCGCGAGCAGCGCCACGTCGGTGATCAGCGGCCACAGCGCCTCCGCCGGGGCGGCGACGACGATCTCGGACTCGGCGGTGGGTCCGTCGGCGTAGCGCATCGTTCTCCTACTGCGTCCTCGGCCCGTCACCAGCGGACGGGCAGGTTCTCCATACCGAACACGATCGAGAACGACCGCAGCTCGAGGTCGTCCTCGTCGTCGATCTGCGGGGTCAGGTCCGGGAAGCGGGAGAACAGCGCGGGCAGCGCGGCGCGCAGCTCCATCCGGCCCAGCTCGGCGCCCACGCAGCGGTGGATGCCGTGGCCGAACGCCAGGTGGCCGGACCCGGCGGCCGCGGGGTCGGTGTTCGCCGCGGACAGGGAGCAGATCATCGCGTCGCCCCTGCCGATCGCACGCCCCGCGACCTCGGTGTCGGCGCGGGCGAAGCGCGGGAACGCCACCTGCACCACCGACATCGAGCGCAGCAGGTCCTCGACGACGTCGTGCGGGTTGCGGTGCAGCTCGGCGATCTGCTCCGGGTGGCGCATCAGCTCCAGCGCACCGAGCGCGATCATGCTGGCCGTCGTCTCGTGGCCGCCGGTGAGCACGCCGTCGGCCAGCGCGGCGAGGTCCTCGTCGGACACGGCGTCGCCGTGCTCGCGCACCAGGGACCCGAGCAGGCCGTCCCCGGGGTTCGCCCGCTCCCGGGCGGCCAGGCCGCGCAGGTAGTCCATCGACTCGTTGACCACGTCGAGGGCGTTGTCGAACTGGGCGATCATGTCGAAGCGGGCGGTGCTGCGCCGCTCGAACTCGGCCCGGTCGGCGGCCGGCACGCCGAGCAGCTCGCAGATCACCTGCGAGGGCAGCGGGACGGCGAAGCGCTCCACCAGGTCGGCCCCGCGGCCCGCGGCCTCGACATCGTCGAGCAGCTCGGCCACCAGCGCGTCGATCCGCGGCGCCAGCCGGGAGAGCCGGCGCACGGTGAACTCGCGGGTCAGCAGCCGGCGCAGGCGGGTGTGCTCGGGCGGGTCCCGGAAGCCCAGGCCCCCCGGGTCCTGGTCGGCCAGCGCCTCGATCCCGGTGCCGGCCAGGTGCGACAGGTCGTTGGAGAACCGTGCGGGGTCACCGAGCACCTCGCGCACCTGGGCGTAACCGCTGACCAGCCAGGCCTTGACCCCGATCTCGTCCGGGACCTGCATCCCGGCCACGGGCAGCCGCCCGCGCAGCTCAGTGAGCTCCTCCGCCGGTGCGAGCCCCTCACGCAGCAGGGGCAGCATCATCGACGCCTCGCCCATCAGTTCGTCCCCTCTCGGGCGGCGGTCATCGCTGTCCTTCACCTCTGCGCAGCAGATAGGTGTCCATGATCCAGCCTCGCTGGGCCCTGGCTTCCTCGCGCACGCGCACGATCTCGTCACAGACCTCGTCCAGCGGGCCGGACACCAGGAGCTCGTGCGGCGTACCCAGATAGGCGCCCCAGTAGATGTGGATGTCCTTGCTCTGTTCGGGGGGCAGTGTCGCGAACGCCGTGCGCCCGTCCAGCATCACCACGACGTCGTCGGCGTCGTCGGGCAGGCCACCGGCCACCCGGCGACCGGTGGTGATCAGGACCGGTCGCCCCACCCGGTTGAGGATCAGCCGGTGCGCCGCGGCCAGCGCGGCCACGCTGGAGATCCCGGCGATCGACTCCACCCGCCAGTCCGCGCGGTCGCCCATGCCCTCGAGCACCTGGTCGAGCAGCCGCAACGTGCCGTCGTAGAGCGACGGGTCACCCCAGACCAGGAACGCGCCGGTCCCGCCCTCGCCCAGCTCGTCGGTCAGCATCGTCCGGTAGAGCGCCGCGCGGCGGTCCTGCCAGTCCACGACGACGTCGCGGTAGGTCGCGTCGGCCAGCTCGCCGCGGTCGCGCGGCAGGTCCGTGGCCGGGACCAGCCGGTAGTCACCGTCGGGCCGGTGCCGGCGCAGGATCTCGGTGCGCAGGGCCAGCAGGTCGCCGGTGTCCGCGCCCTTGTCGATGACGAAGAAGACATCGGCCCGCCGGAGCGCGGACACGGCCTGCAGAGTCAGGTGCTCCGGGTCCCCCGCTCCGATCCCGATCACCAGCACGGTCTGCATGCCGCCGACGGTAATGGACCAGGTCCGCCCACGTGGCGGCGGCATGGGCCACACCGCCGCCACGACCCGCGGCCTCCGGCGGGCGCGGTCGGTAGGGTCGGCCCCCCGAACGAGGTACCCACCTCACCGGAGGAACACGGACGTGAAGATCGGACACCTGGTCGAGTCGCTGGATCCGCGCGGAGTCGCGGCCGCGCTGGTCGACCTCGCCGCGGCCGGGCGGCCGGAGCAGATCGAGACCGTGGTCGTGGCGCTGACCCCGACCGCGCACCCGGGGGTCGCCGCGGCGCTGGCCCGGCACGGTGCGCCGACCGTCGAGCTCAACGTGGCGCCGTGGGACCCGCGCGCGGTGCTCAAGGCGGCCGCGGCCCTGCGCGAGCACGGCGTGGACGTCGTGCACAGCCACGAGGTGCGCCCGGACGTGGTCGGCTCGGCCGCGGCGGCCCGCCTGCGGCTGCCCGCGGTGTCCACGCTGCACCACATCCACGACCTGCCCGCCGACCGCGGCGACCGGATCCGGCGCACCGCCAAGGTGCTCGCCCGCAAGCGCTTCATGACCCGCACGATCGCCACCTCGCGCCTGCAACGCGACTGGTACCGACGGGTCGCCGGCTCCACCGCGGGGCTCTCGATCGTCCCGGACGGCGCCGCCGACCCGGGCCCAGGCACACCGGAACGACGGGCCCGGCTGCGCCACGGGCTCGGCGTCGGCGAGCAGGACGTGGTCGCGGTCTCGGTCGCCCCGATGCGCCGCGGCCAGGGCCAGGACATGCTGCTCGACGCGCTGTCCGAACTGCCGCCGGGCGAGCCGGTGACCGTGGTGCTCAGCGGCGACGGGCCGCTGCGCCCGTGGCTGGAGTCGCGGGTGGCCGGCGACGACGCCCTCTCGGCGCACGTGCGGTTCCGGCGCCACGCCGACCCGCTGGACCTGCTGCGCGCCGCCGACGTCCAGCTGCACACCACCCGGCACGACACGATGCCGCGGGTCCTGGTGCAGGGCCAGGGCACCGGCCTGCCCGCGGTCGCGACCCGGGTCGGTGGCATCCCGGAGATCGTCACCCGGGACACCGGCGCGGTGGTGCCGGTCGACGCCTCCCGGATCGGCGAGGAGCTGCTCCGCCTCGTCCGGGACCCGGAGCTGCGCCGGCGCCAGGGGACGGCGGCCCGGGCCCGCTTCCTGGAGCGCTTCGAGGCCGGGGTCTGGGCCGGGGCGCTGGGCGAGATCTACCGCAGCGCGCTGGGCCGGGCCGGCGCCCCCGCACCGGGCGAGCTCGACGCCCCGGACGAGCACACGGTCGAGGCCTGAGGGCACGCGCCGCTCAGGGGTGCATCCGTGTGCCCTTGACGACCTTGTCGACGCCGTTGCGGGGCCCGTGCACGGCGACCCCGACCAGGTCGAGCTCCTCGCCCGCGACGGCGGCGACCGCGGCCCGGTTGTCGCGGTCGTTGCCGGTGCCGAACATGTCCGCGGTGAACACCGCGACCGGAAGCCCGCGGCCGACGGCCCGGGTCCGGGCCGCGCGCAACGCGGCCCGGTCACCGGTGAGCACGAGAACCGGCTGGCCGAACGTCGGCAGGTACCGGGTGCCGTCCGCGTCGAGGTAGGGCTCACCGACGATCTCCGGCACGGCGACGGAGACCGCGGCGGACAGGAACGCGGTCACGTTGAGGCCCTGCCAGGGCTCCAGGTCGTCACGGACCAGCACGGCGATCTTGGTCGGGAAGCGGACCGGGGCGTCGGTCGTGGTGGGGGCGGTCATGCCCCCGAGCGTGCCGCGGGCCCGGGGCGGGGTCTTGTACGTTCCTGACATGCCTGCGCGCGGTCCCGGGTCCGCCGACCGGGTCGTCGCGTGGCGTCCGGACGTGCCCGGGATCGCCGAGGTGCTGCACGCGCGCTTCGCCCGGCACTCCTACCCGGCGCACGTGCACTCCACCTGGACCCTGCTGATCGTCGACGACGGCGCGGTGCGCTACGACCTGGACCGCCACCCGCACGACACCGCGGGCGCCGCGGTGACACTGCTCCCCCCGGACGTCGCGCACGACGGGCGGTGCGCCACCGGGGCCGGCTTCCGCAAGCGGGTGCTCTACCTGGACGCGGACGTGCTCGGCCCGGAGGCCCTCGGCCGCGACGGCACCGGTACCGCCGTCGACCGGCCCGGCCTGGACGACCCCCTGCTGCGGGGCCGCCTCGCCGCGCTGCACGCGACGCTGACCGACCCGCACGACGTCCTGCACGCGAAGAGCCGCTTCGCCTTCGTCGTCGAACGGCTGACCGGGCACCTCGGCGGCGGGCCGTCCACGCCACCGCACCCGCCGGCCCCGGACACCGCGGTGGCCGACCGCCTGCGCCGGCTGCTCGACGGGCGGGTACGGCAGGGCCTGACCCTCGACGAGGCGGCCCGGGAGCTGCACGCGCACCCGACGCACCTGGTCCGCGCGTTCTCCCGGCGGTTCGGCATCCCGCCGCACCGCTACCTCGACGGCCGCCGGGTGGACCTCGCCCGCCGGCTGCTGCTCGACGGGGCGGCACCCGCGGACGCCGCGCAGGAGGCCGGTTTCTACGACCAGGCGCACCTGACCCGGCGCTTCGCCCGCACGCTCGGCGTCACGCCGGCCCGCTACGCCGCGGGCGGGCGGTCCGCGGGCGGGTCGGTGGGTGGCCGGTCGGCCGGGAAGGTCATCGGCGGGGCCGCACCGTCGGAGCCGCGCACCCGGCGCCGGGCGCGCAGGTAGAGCAGCGGCCCGCGGACCAGGCCCCGCAGCTTGCGCCGCCCGGCCCCGGGGGGCAGCGCGCCCCGTGCCGCGTCCGGTGCCCCGCCGTTCCGGACCCCGCCGGACTCGCGGCGGATGACGTGGCGCAGGCGGGCCAGTGCGGCCGGTACCCGGCGCAACGCGACCGCCCGAGCCCGCGGGTCGAGCGCGACCTTGCCGAGGAAGGCCCCCAGCCCCAGCGCGTAGCCGCGCATCTGGGCGCGGAGCTCGTCGTCGCCCGGGCGGTGGTGGTGCCAGACGAACGCCGAGGGCACGTAGCCGAGCACCTGGCCGTCGAGCACGATCCGCACCAGGAGCTCGATGTCCTCGCCGCCGCGGGTCTCCGCGCCGGGTCCGAGCGCCTCGTCGAAGCTGCCCAGGCGGCGCACCGCGTCGGCGCGCACGGCCATGTTCGCCCCGATCCCGAACAGACCCGGGGAGAACGGGAACACCGCCGAGTCCTCCGGCGGCTCGTCGAGGGAGAACCGGCGCGGACGGTAGCCCTTGTTCCAGGCCAGAGCCGTGTCCGCGGCCTGTTCCTGGGGCGTGCCCAGGCGGGCGGCGAGGACCGGGCCGCTGATCCCGGTCAGCTCGGGGTCGGCCGCGAACGCACCGGCGATCCGCGACGCCCAGGCCCGGTCCGGCTCGGTGTCGTCGTCGGTGAACGCGACCACCGGCGTGCGGGCCTCGGCCAGGCCCCGGTTGCGCCCGGCCGAGGCGCCGCGGCGCATCTCGCGGACGTAGCGCACCCGCGGCCCACCGGCCGAGCCCGCGGGAGGCGGCTCGGCACGGAGCCGTCGCACCACCTGCTCGGTCCGGTCGTCCGGCGGGTCGTTGTCCACCACCAGCACGGTCACCGCCGGGTGGTCGCCGGCGAGCACGGCGCGCACGCAGCGGTCCACGCTCTCCGGGCGGCCCCGGGTGGCGACGACGACGGTCAGGGGCTCGTCCGAGACCGGCGGCGGGGCCGGATCCGGCGTCGCGCCCGTGCCCGCGGCGACCGCCGCGGCGACCGCGGCCGGCGTCGCGGCACCGCCGGTCAGCGCGACGTCGACCTGACCGACCGGGACGCCGCCGGCGGTGACCAGCAGCCGCGCGGCGGCGAAGCGCCGGTCGACCGCGATGCCGGGCGGGAGGACGCCGGGCGGCAGGGCGCGCTCGGTCTGCCCGACCCAGATCGCTCCGGTCCCGGGGACGGTCACGGCGTGGCCTCCGGAGGGGCGTCGGATGAAGGGGGTCGACGACGATGCTTACAGACCCCCGTTCGGCGACTCCGATCGGTCCCGCCTACCGCTCGTCGCGCTGTAGATCCACTTCGGCGCAGCCGGTCACCCCCGCGACAACCATTCGACGGAGAGAGGACGCGCGGATCGCGCACAGGACGCCGTTCGCCGCAGTCGGCGCGAGCCGCTCCGGCGCCCGGGTCACGGACCCGTTACGGTTTCGTCATCGCCCGACGAGAAGTCGGGCGGTGCGCCTGGTCGGTCACCGCTCCCCGCCTGCCGACACTCCCCCATGGCGCCCATCAGTACGAGGTGGGGACGAGCCTGCGCCGGTCCCCGGACCGGACCCACGCGGCCGTCGCGGTTGAGGACATACAGGCATGACCACTGCGCTGCGCCCCGAGGTTCGTCATCCCGAACCGGTCACCCGGTCCCGGCACGACGCCGACGCGGCCGAGGGCATCTCGGCCGCCGAGCTGCTGTCGCGCTACTCCGAGGCCGGCTTCGACCGCCCGACCCGCGCCGGCCGTCGGCACTCCCCGGCCGCCGAGCAGACCGTCGTCACGCAGGACGCCCCGGCCGGGCTCTCCTCGGTCGGCCTGATCCGCGGCGCCACGACCGACACCGGCGCCTTCGGCCGCAACCCCCGCGCGGTGATCGCCACGATGGGCGCCACGATGATCGGCGCCACCGCCGTGATGGGCGTGGTCGCGGCCGTCGACGCCCCCGGCGAGGACGCCACCGACGGCCAGAACCGCCCGGTCGACCTGGCCGGCGCCGAGGCGGCGACGATGAGGCTGCAGGTCCCGGCCTCGAACGCCGGGCAGGCCGCGCCCGGCGGCCAGAGCGCCGCCGGTGCCGAGTTCGCCAAGGACCTCTCGCAGGCCGCCGGCATGGTCCCGGCCGCGTTCGACCAGGCCGACGCCGCACGCATCGCGTCGAACAACCTGGCCGCGGCGAAGAAGGCCTCGGCCGACCAGGCCGCGGCGGCCGCCGCCCGCGACGCCGCCGCCCGCGACGAGGCCGACGCCGGTGGCGGGGCGCCGGCCCTGGACCTGCCCTCGCTCGGCTCCGGTGCCGGCGCGCAGGCACTCGCCGCGGCCCAGACCAAGCTGGGCAAGCCCTACGTCTGGGGCGCCGACGGCCCGAACGCGTTCGACTGCTCCGGGCTGATGAAGTGGGCCTTCGAGCAGGTGGGCAAGGAACTGCCGCGCAACTCCTCGGCGCAGTCCGAGGTCGGCCAGCCGGTGAGCAAGGACGAGCTCCAGCCCGGCGACATGGTGTTCTTCTACTCCCCGGTCAGCCACGTCGGCTTCTACGCCGGCAACGGCAAGATCCTGCACGCCAGCACCGACGGCGAGCCGGTGAAGTACTCCGACATCGACGCGATGCCGTTCCACAACGCCACCCGCATGTGACCTAGACCGGCGGCCGCCTGCGGCCGTGCCCGGTGGCGGCCTCGAACGCGGCGGCGACCTGCAGGACCGCCCGGTCCGCGCGGGGCGCCCCGACGATCTGGAGCCCGACCGGCGACCCGTCGGCGGTGAATCCGGCGGGGACCGACACCGCCGGGCAGCCGGTCGCGCTGACCAGCGTGCACGAGCGCATCCACCCCAGGTAGTCGGGCTGGCGGACACCGGCCACGACCTGCGGGTACTCGAGTCCGACGTCGAACGGTTCGACCTGCACGGTCGGGGAGACCAGCACGTCGTACCGGTCGAAGAACTCGACGACGATCTCGTGCAGCACGCCCTGGCGCTGCGCGGCCAGCCCCAGGTCGGTCACGTCCAGGGCCCGGCCGCGCTCGACGTTGTCCCGGATCGTGGCCTTGACCCGCTCGGGCTCGCGGTCCACGAGCGGGCCGAAGCTCAGCAGGAACGCCCAGGCCCGCAGCGTGCTGAACACCGCGTCGGCCAGGTCGAGGTCCGGGCAGTCCGGCTCGACCCGGGCACCGAGCCCCTCCAGCACCGCGACCGCGCTCGCGACCACGCGGGCGACCGTCGGCTCCACCGGGACCCGGCCGCCCAGGTCGGGCGCCCAGGCCACCCGCAGGCCGCCGACCCCGGGCTCCAGCGGCGGCGCGAACGTCGCGCCCGGCTCCGAGAGCGACAGCGGCGCCCGCGGGTCCGGGCCGGCGAGCACCGACAGCAGCAGCGCGGCGTCGGCGACGGTCCGCCCGAGCGGGCCCTGCACCGCCAGGGTCTGGCGCGGGAGCTGCGCCGGATGGGTGGGCACCCTGCCCGGTGTCGGCCGGAACCCGACGACGTTGCAGAACGCGGCGGGGTTGCGCAGCGAGCCGCCCATGTCGCTGCCGTCGGCGAGCGCCACCATACCGGTGGCCAGCGCGGCCGCCGCGCCCCCGCTGGAGCCGCCCGCGCTGCGCCCGTGCCGGTAGGGGTTGTGCGTCGCGCCGAAGACCGGGTTCACGGTGTGCGACCCGGCCGCCCACTCGGGCACGTTCGTCTTGCCCAGGCGGATCGCCCCGGCCGCGGCCGCCCGGGCCACGACCAGCTCGTCGGAGTCCGGGACGTGCTCGGCCATCAGGGGTGAGCCGAACGTCGTGCGCATCCCGGCGGTGAGGTGGGTGTCCTTGTGCGCCATCGGCAGCCCGTGCAACGGCCCGTCCGGGCCCTGACGGGCGAAGCGCTCGTCGGCCGCCGCCGCCGCGGCGGCGGCACCCTCGACGTCGAGCGTGACGACGGCGTTCACGCGCGGGTTCGACCGCTCGATCCGCCGTACGCACGCGGCCAGCAGCTCGCGCGCGGACAGCTCGCCGCGGTGGATCAGCCCGGCCAGCTCGACGGCCGGGCGGTCGGTGAGGTCGGAGGCGCCCGGGTCGGGGGTGCTCGGGTCGGGGGTGCTCGGGTCGGGGGTGCTCATGTCAGGGGCTCTCCGGTCGGGGACTCGCCGGTCAGGGGTTCCGGGGCCGGGGCGAGCCCGCGCAGCCGCGCCGCGACGGCCTCGGGCATGACGTCGCTGACGAACGCGCCCGCACCCGTCTCCGACCCGGCCAGGTACTTGATCTTGCCGGGAGCGCGGCGGACGGTGTGCACCCGCAGGTGCAGCCGGGCCAGGTCACGGCCGTCGACGGCCCGCACCGGGGCCTGCTGCCAGGCCGCGACGTAGGGCAGCTCGTCGTCGTAGAGCGCGTCCAGGCGCCGGAGCAGCTCGAGGTAGACCGCCGGGAACTCGGCCCGCTGCTCCTCGTCCAGGGCGGGCAGGTCGGTGGTCGGGCGGTGCGGGTAGAGGTGCACCTCGACCGGCCAGCGGGCCGCACGCGGCACGAACGCCGTCCAGTGCGCACCGGCCACGACGACGCGGTCCCCGGCACGCTCCTCGGCGAGCAGCGCGTCGAACAGGTTCTCCCCGGTGCGCTCGCGGTGCTCGGCCGCGCGGGCCAGCATCCGCTGCGGGAACGGCGGCACGTAGGGGTAGGCGTAGACCTGCCCGTGCGGGTGCGCCAGCGTCACGCCGATCTCGGCGCCCCGGTTCTCGAACGGGAACACGTAGCGCACCCCCGGGCGCGCGCCCAGCTCCGCCGTCCGGTCCGCCCAGACCTCCAGCACCGTGCGCACCCGCTCGGGCGTCAGCTGCCCGAACGATCGGTCGTGGTCGGAGGTGAAGCACACGACCTCGCAGCGCCCGGCCTCGGGCACCGGGTCCGGGCCGGAGACGTCCGGGACCGGGCTGCCGGGTCCGGACCCGAACGAGGGGAACCGGTTCTCGAACGCGACGACGTCGTAGGTGGGCGCCGGCACCTCGGTGGCCCGTCCCTCGCGGCTCGGGCACAGCGGGCACCGGTCGGCCGGTGGCTGGTAGGTGCGGTCCTGGCGGTGCGCAGCGATCGTGACCCACTCCCCGGCCAGGGCGTCGTAGCGCAGCTGCGAGGCCGGCACGACGCGGAACAGGTCACGGGTGTCGTGCGTGGTCGTGGTGTCCCGGACGACCCCGTCCCGCTCCGGGTGCTCGTCGTACCAGAGGATCTCCCGCCCGTCCGCGAGCCGCGTGGAGGTCTTCTTCACGTACTTCCTCCCGTGCGCCCGGAACCGGTGCGCGCCACGACCAGCCGGTCGACCTCGCCCTCGAGCACGGCCCGGTCGGCCACCGCCAGCCCGTCGTCGGTGACCAGCACGTCGGCCTCGCCGAGCTCGGCGATCGTGGAGATGCCGACCGTGCCCCACTTGGTGTGGTCGGCGACCACGACCAGCTGCTGCCCGGCGTCGACCAGCGCCCGGTCGGTGTCGCGTTCGGTCATGTTCGGGGTGGTGAAGCCGGCCGCGGCGGTCATCCCGTGCACACCGAGGAACACCAGGTCCAGGTTCAGCGACCGCAGCGCCGCGACCGCCACCGGCCCGACCAGGGCCTCGGACGGGGTGCGCACGCCACCGGTGAGGATCACCGTCGTCCCGCGGGACTCCGAGCCCTGGGCGTGCAGCACGTCGGCGACCGCGAGCGAGTTCGTGACCACGGTCAGCCGCGGGGTCGCGGCGAGCCGGTGCGCCAGGCGCCAGGTCGTGGTGCCGCCGGAGAGGCCGATCGCGGCACCCGGTTCCACCAGCTCGGCCGCGGCGGCGGCGATGGCGTCCTTCTCGTCGAGCTCGCGGGTGACCTTCGCGGTGAAGCCGGGCTCCTCGGTCGAGCGCTCGCCGACGGCCGTCGCGCCACCGTGCACCTTGTCCACCAGGCGCCGCCGGGCCAGTACGTCGAGGTCGCGCCGCACGGTCATGTCGGACACGCCCAGGTGCTCGGCCAGTTCGGACACCCGCACCGCACCCCGCGCCCGCACCTGCTCGACGATGACGTCCCGGCGCTGCTCGGCCAGCAGGCTCACCGGGACCACCACGCGGCGTGGACCCCGGTCCACTCGACATCGAGACACCTCACCCGAACAGAATGCAACAAATCCGCACGGTCGGCAATCACCGATCACCGCGCGGATCTGGTGATAGATGTTCACTTCTGTCCGAGAACGAGCTATGTTGTTCGACGGTCCGGTCCGATGTGGGCCAGGACACACCGGCGAACGGTGTCACTCAACGTCGAGGAGTCGCAATGTCCGTCAGCGACACTGCCCGGGGGCGGGCTCCGCGGAAGGGCCGGGCGTCATGACGCTGACCCAGGACGCGCTGCGCCTGAACCCGAACCTGGTCGACTACCTTCTGGTCGCCTTCTACTTCGTCCTGGTGCTCGGCATCGGCTTCGCCGCCCGGCGCTCGATCTCCTCGAGCCTGGACTTCCTGCTCTCCGGCCGGTCGATGCCCGCGTGGATCACCGGCCTGGCCTTCATCTCGGCCAACCTCGGCGCCATCGAGCTCATCGGCATGGTGGCCAACGGTGCCCAGTACGGCATCCCCACGGTGCACTACTACTGGCTCGGCGCCATCCCCGCGATGGTCTTCCTCGGCCTGGTCATGATGCCGTTCTACTACGGCTCCAAGGCGCGCAGCGTGCCCGAGTTCCTGTTCATGCGGTTCAACCGGACCACCCAGCGGGTGCAGTCGGTGATCTTCGCGGTGGCCTCGATCCTGATCGCGGGCGTGAACCTGTTCTCGCTCGGCCTGGTGCTGGAGGCCCTGCTCGGCTGGCCGCTGCCGGTCGCCATCCCGGTCGCCGCGGTCATCGTGCTCGGCTACATCACCCTCGGCGGGCTGTCCGCGGCCATCTACACCGAGGTCCTGCAGTTCTTCGTGATCCTGGCCCTGCTGATCCCCCTGACGCTGGCCGGGCTGAACCGGGTCGGCGGATGGGACGGGCTCAAGCAGGCCGTCACCGACGGCGCCAGCGGCGGCGCGGACCTCTCGGCCTGGCCGGGCACCCCGCTCACCGAGATCGCCGACCCGGTGCTGTCGGTTCTGGGCATCGTGTTCGGCCTGGGCTTCGTGCTCTCGTTCGGCTACTGGACGACGAACTTCGCCGAGGTCCAGCGCGCGCTGTCGGCCAGGTCGATGTCCGCGGCGCGCCGCACGCCGATCATCGGCGCGTTCCCCAAGGCCCTCGTCGTGCTCGTGATCGTGATCCCCGGCATGGTCGCGGCGGTCATCATCCCGCAGATCACCGCGATCAAGAACGGCAACCTCGACAGCTTCCAGGGCATCACCTACAACAACGCGCTGTCGCTGCTGATGAAGGAGCTGCTGCCCAACGGCATCCTCGGCGTCGCGATCGCCGGGCTGCTGGCCGCGTTCATGGCCGGTATGGCGGCCAACATCAGCTCGTTCAACACGGTGTTCACCTACGACATCTGGCAGGACTGGGTCAAGCCGGGCCTGAGCGACCGGTACTACCTGCAGGTCGGGCGGATCGTCACGATCGTGGGCTGCGTGCTCGCGATCGGGACGGCGATCCTCGCGGCCGGCTCGTCGAACCTGATGGACTACATCCAGTCCCTGTTCAGCTTCTTCAACGCCCCGCTGTTCGCGATCTTCATCCTGGGCCTGTTCTGGAAGCGGATGACCGGCCCGTCGGCCTGGATCGGGCTGCTCTCCGGCACCGCGGCCGCGATCCTGGTCAACGTCCTGGTCACCACCGGCGTGCTGCAGCTCTCGGATCAGGCCGGCAGCTTCGTCGGCGCGATCGCGGCGTTCGTGGTCGGGGTCGCGGTCGCCGGAGCGGTGTCGCTGGTGACCACACCGCGACCGGAGGCCGAGCTGGTCGGGCTCGTGTGGAGCCTGACGCCCAAGGAGACCCGCACGCACACCAGCGAGGGCGACGACGGCGGCTGGTACCGCTCGCCCGCCGTCCTCGGTGGCACCGTGCTGGTGCTGACCGTCCTGCTCTACGTGGTGTTCGGCTGATGAGCGCAGAGGAGACCCCGATGTCGGAGAACCCCGGGCAGGAGCCCCGGCAGGGCCCGCGGGAGGCGGCCGACGCGCCGCCCTCGACCACGGCGTCGTCGCTGTTCGACCTGCGCAACGTGATCGCGCTGCTGTTCGGCGTCTACGGGGTCGTGCTGACGATCACCGGGATCGTCTCCGGCGACGACCCGGCGAACCTGGCCAAGACCGGCGGCTCGAACCTGAACCTGGAGACCGGGATCGGGATGCTGGTGATCGGTGCCCTGTTCGTGGTGTGGGTCCGGGTGCGGCCGCTGCGGCTGCCGGGCGCCGGCGCGCCCGACGACCGCCCGCCCGGTCACTGACGGTGTCAGCGCCGGTCGGCCGGGCTCGGGTAGTGCGGGTTGAACGTCGCGAGCGTGAACGCCTCCACGCGACGGGCGAGGCGGACCAGGCCGCTCCACAGCACGCGGGTGGTGTCGGGCATGCCGCACTCCTTCGGTATTGAAAGGTCGTATTTCGGCCTTTGACATACAGAACGGTCCGGACGCGTGCGTCGTTACCGCGCGCCGGGACATCGCGACCGGGGTCACGTCGCGGCGGGCGCCCACGTGGCACGCTGCGCTGCGTGCACGTGATCGCCCGCGACGGCGAGCACGAGATCGAGATCTCGCGCTCGCGCTTCCGGTGCGTCCTGGCCCGGGTGCCCGACCTCGACGCGGCCGCCGCCGTCGTGGCCGGCGTCCGGTCCCGCGACCACACCGCCACCCACCACTGCACCGCGATGCGGGTCGGCGCGGACGGACAGGCACGGCGTTCCAGCGACGACGGCGAACCCTCCGGCACGGCCGGGGTGCCGATGCTGGAGGTGTTGCTGCACCGCGACCTCACCGACGTCGTGGCCGTGGTCTCACGCTGGTTCGGCGGGACGAAGCTCGGCGCCGGCGGGCTGGTCCGGGCCTACGGCCGTGCCGTCTCCGAGGCCCTGGACTCGGTCGGGACGCTGCGCCGGGTCCGCCACCGCGAGCTGCTCCTCGCCGCCCCGCACGACCGGGCGGGGCGCCTGGAGAACGCCCTGCGCGCGGCCGGGTACCGGGTCGGCGACGTCCGCCACGGCCCGGACGTGACGATCACCGTGCTCGTCACCGAGGACGCGGGCGCGGAGTTCGCGGCCTGGCTCGCCGGACGGACCGGCGGCGCCGTCGAGGCGATCGAGGTCGGGCACCGCGACCTCTACCTCCGCTGACCCGCCGGGGTGCCGGGGCGGCCCGGCAGCGAGGATGGGGGCGTGGAGATCAGGGAGGCGACGGCGACGGACTGGCCGCAGATCTGGCGGTTCCTGCAGCGGATCTTCGTCGAGGGCCGCACCTACACGGTGCCCCGCGACATCGGCGAGGACGCGGCACGCGCGATGTGGATGCTCGACCCGCCCGGCCACACCCTGGTCGCCGTGGCCGACGATGCGATCGTGGGCAGCGCCCGGACCGGCCCGAACCAGCAGGGGCCGGGCTCGCACGTCGCCACGGCGAGCTTCGCCGTGGACCCGGCGACGGCCGGGCGCGGCACCGGACGCGCGCTCGGTGCGCACGTGCTCGCGTTCGCCCGGGCGCAGGGCTACCGGTCGATGCAGTTCAACGCCGTGGTCGCGACGAACACCCGCGCGGTCGGGCTCTGGCACTCGCTGGGGTTCGCGACGGTCGGCGTCGTGCCCCAGGCGTTCGCGCTCCCGGACGGGACGTTGACCGGCCTCCACGTGATGCATCGCGAACTCTGAGATCCGGCATGCCTGTGCAAAATCGGTAGCCGTGCCTACAGTCATCGTTCATGGCGACTCTCTCGGCGTCGAACGAGAACTACCTCAAGGCCATCTTCGACCTCACCCATCGCGGGGCCCCGGTGACCACCGGTGCGCTGGCCTCCGAGCTCGGGGTCTCCTCCCCCTCGGCCACCGCCATGCTCAAACGCCTCGAGCAGACCGAGCTCGTCGAGCGCCCGGACCCCCGACGGGTGCGGCTCACCGCCCGCGGTGAGCGCGCCGCGCTGCAGGTGGTCCGCCGGCACCGGCTCCTGGAGACGTTCCTGGCCCGGGTCGTGGACGTGCCCTGGGACGAGGTGCACGCCGAGGCCGAGGTGCTCGAGCACGCGCTGAGCGACCGCCTGGAGCAGCGGATCGACGCGCTGCTCGGCCATCCGGACCGGGACCCGCACGGCGACCCGATCCCGCCGCGCACCGGGGCCCACCAGGAGGCCTGGGGCGACCCGCTGTCCGCGGCGCGGGCGGGGCAGCGGTTCCGGGTCGAACGGGTCAGCGACCGCGACAGCGAGGCGCTGCGCTACCTGGGAGAGCTGGGCGTGCTGCCCGGTGCGGACCTGCGGGTCGACGAGGTGTCGCCGTTCGGCGGGCCGACCTGGGTGGTGCTCCCCGACGGCGCGCGGCACGCGCTCGGGGCGCCGCTCACGCGGATGGTGCACGGCCGGATCGGCCGCGACGGCGGCCCGGTCGGGGGCACGGCGTGACGCGGACCGAGCAGCCGGCCGAGCGGTCGGTCGAACGGCTCCGCCGGAGCGGGTGGCGCGGACGGCTGGTCGTGCTCGGCCCGGCGTTCGTGGCGGCCGTCGCCTACGTCGACCCGGGCAACTTCGCCACCAACTTCGCCGCCGGCGCCCAGTACGGCTACCTGCTGCTCTGGGTGATCATCGTGGCCAACCTGATGGCCATGCTGATCCAGTCGCTGTCGGCGAAGCTGGGGCTGGCCACGGGCAAGAACCTGCCCGAGACCTGCCGGGAGCGGATGCCGCGCACCGGGAACCTGCTGATGTGGGTCCAGGCGGAGCTGGTCGCGATCGCCACCGACCTGGCCGAGGTGGTCGGCGGTGCGATCGCGCTGAACCTGCTGTTCGGGATCCCGCTGTTCACCGGCGGCCTGGTCACCGGGGTGATCGCGTTCGCGCTCCTGGCGTTGCAGGGCCGCGGGCACCGGCCGTTCGAACGGGCGATCGTCGCGCTGCTGGCGGTGATCCTGGTCGGGCTCGTCAGCACCCTGTTCCGGGTCGACGTCGACCCGGCCGCCGCGCTGGCCGGGCTGGTGCCGCAGTTCTCCGGCACCGACAGCCTCCTGCTGGCCACCGGCATCCTCGGCGCCACCGTGATGCCACACGTGATCTACCTGCACTCCGCCCTGACCCAGCACCGGCTGCCCGCCCAGAGCCCGGCCGACCGCCGGTTCCTGCTGCGCACCGGACGCCTGGACATCGTGCTCGGGATGGGCGTGGCGGGCCTGGTCAACCTGTCCATGCTGGTGATCGCCGCGGCCCTGTTCGCCGGCACCGCGGTCCCGGACACCGACACGCTCTCGGGCATCTACGCGGGCCTGGGCGTGCAGCTCGACCAGGTCGCCGCGATCGCGTTCGCGGTCGCGTTGCTGGCTTCCGGGTTCGCCTCCTCCGGGGTCGGCACCTACGCCGGCCAGGTGATCATGGCCGGGTTCCTGCGCCGGCGGATCCCGCTGCTGGCGCGCCGGCTGCTGACGCTGGTCCCGGCGCTGGTGGTGCTGGCCCTGGGCGTGGACCCGACGCAGGCGCTGGTGCTCTCGCAGGTGGTGCTCTCGTTCGGCATCCCGTTCGCGCTCGCACCGCTGGTCCGGTTCACCGCCCAGCGGTCGATCATGGGTCCGCTGGTCAACCACCGGGTGACCACCGTGGTCGCGGCCGGGGTGACCGCGCTGGTGATCTCCCTCAATGGTGTGCTGGTCTGGCAGACGCTGACCGGCTGATCATACTTCGGGTAGCCTGACCTTATTCGGACGAGCCGAGAGGAGCTCAGGAGATGGAACGCGGTCGGATGGCCCCCGGGTTCTTCCTGATCGTCCATGACCCGCACTCCGGCAAGGTCCGCGTCGCCCGCGAGCTGCTGTGCTGGGGCATCGTCGGGGCGCAGGTCGCCGACCTGGTGATCGGCGGCCGCCTGACCCTGGCCGACGACCGCATCGTGGTCACCCGCCACGACGCCGCCGGCCTGGACGAGCCGGCCCGCTACGTCCTGGACTGCGTCGCGCACGAACCCGAGGGCTACACCGTACGGGCGTGGGCCGGCGTGCTCGGCGGCGTCGTGCTCGACATGGTGACGGACCGGCTCACCTCCGAGGGTGTCGTCCGCCGGGAGTCCGGGCGCTTCGGGCTCCGCCGGGACCGGTACCCGGCCGTGGACCTCGAGCGCGCCCGGCGGCCTCGCACCGAGCTCACCGGGATGGTGCGGGCCCCGCACACGTTCACCCTGCCCGGAGCGTTCACCGCCGCCGTGCTGGACACGCTCGGGATCGACGACGTGCTCGAGCCCGACGTCGGGCGCGCGCAGCTGACCTCCCTCGCGGCCCAGGCCGCCGACCACCTGCCCGGCTCGCTGGCCGCCCTGCGGGACGGCCTGGTCGAGACGGTCTCCGCGACATCGCGGGCCGGGCGCCGCTGACGGGTGACCGACCGACGTCGGAGCGTAGTGCGATGAGCCTCACCTCATTCTTTTGAGGTAACCCATACCACCGGACAGCCTCACCTTCTATGGTCTCGACAACGCAGCGTGCGTCAACGCGAGCCGTCACGGCTCTCCCGAGCGACAGGAGCCCGATGTCTGCGCCGACCCGGACCGCCGTGCACGTCGACAGCGCCGTGCACGCGGACAGCGGAGTGTTCGCCGGATCGCTGTTCGTACTCGAGAGCGCGGTCGTCGACCGCCACCACGGCGACCGGGAGGGCCTCGGGGCCCGGCACGCCCTGGCCGTGGCCTACCTGCGCGCCGGACGGGCCGCCGAGGCGATCCCGCTGTTCGAGGCGGTGCTGGCCGACACCCGCCGGCTGCTCGGCCCGCGGGACCCGGACACCCTGGTGACCGAGGGCAACCTGGCCACCGCCTACCTGACCGTCGGACGTGACGTCGACGGCCTGGAGGCGATGATCCGCAACACCGCCCTGCGCGGCGAGGTCCTCGGCCCCGACCATCCGACCACGCTCACCGCGGCCGACGCGCTGGCCGCCGCGCTGCGCCTGGCCGAGCGCCCGCGGGACGCGATCGCGCGGCACGCCGACGTGGCCGCCCGCCGCGCGCGGGTGCTGGGCCCCGGACACCCGGACACGCTGTCCTCGCGCACCGGGCTCGCCCTGGCCCGCGCCGACGACGGTGACGTGCGCGGCGCCGCGGACCAGCTGGACGACGTGGTCGCCGACGCCGACCGGTGGCTCGGGCGACCGAACCCGGTCGGCGTCGCGGCGCGGCGCACCCGGGCCGAGTGCCTCGCGTTCCTGGGCCGGATCGTCACCGCGCACGAGGAGCTCGGCCGCGCCGCCGACGACGCCGAGCTGCTCTGGGGGCCCGACGGCGAGCAGACCGTCGGCCTGCGCGCGGAGATCGACGCACTCAACCGCCGGTGAGCCGGGCGACCACCGGCGCCAGGTCCTCGGCGAAGACCTGGTTGACCAGCACGTAGGACACCCCGGTCCGGTCCCGGCGGCGGACCAGCTCGTCGGCCATCGCCACGGTGCCGCCACGGAGCAGCGTCGCCGAGTCGCGGGCGGCGAGCGCCTCGACGTCGTCGCCGACCCACTGCCGGAGCTCGGGCGGTATCTCGTCGCCGACCACGAACAGGTTGGCCGCGAACTCGATGTCGGCGGCCCGCTCCCCCGCCCGTCGCCCGACGTCGGCGGTCAGCTCGGCGAGCTCGCCCGTCGAGGTGGTGGGCGCGGTGGCCAGGGTGACGATGTCGGCCTCGCGTGCGGCGAGGGCGCGCGCCCGCGGGCCGCCGGCGGCCACCAGCACCGGGGTGCGGCGCTCGCCGTCGAGCGCCCGCACCCGTCGCACCGTCTCGGCGACGCGGTCGAGGCGCTCGCCGGGTGCCAGTGCCGGGCCGCCGAGCAGCTCGGCGCCCTGCGCCACGGTCTGCGGCAGCCCGGTACCGATCCCGAACTCGAACCGGCCCTCGGTGAGCTCGGTCAGCGAGTGCGCCTCCCACGCCGCGGACCCGGCCGAGCGCAACGGGCTCGCCGTGACGAACGTGCCCACCCGCACGTCGGCGACGGCCGCCGCGGTGGCCAGGGCCGGGATCGGCGAGAGCAGCGAGGCCACCTCGGGCATCAGCACGCTGCCGTAGCCGAGGCCGGCGAACCGGGCGACGTCCTCGCGCCAGGCCCGTCCACCCCTGCGCGGCGTGGCCACCACACCGAACCGGAACGGCCGTGCCGTCCCGACCGTCCCTGCGCCCATGACGAACCCCCGCATCAGTAATCGTTACAATTCATAACGATTACATCGAATCACGGTGTCGTCAAGGCGGCGGCCGCCGCACGCGTGCCCGGAGGGGACTCAGCGTCCCCGCCACACCGGAGCCCGCTTCTCGGCGAACGCGCTCGCGCCCTCGCGCGCGTCGGCCGAGCCCAGCACCGGACCGACGATCGCCTCCTGGCGGCTCCAGCGCTCCTGCGCCGTCCAGTCCGCCCCGCCGGAGGCCACCTGCTTGGTCGCGACGAGCGCGAGCGGGCCGTTGGCCGCGATCGTGGCCGCGAGCTCCAGCGCGGCGTCGAGGGCGCCGCCGGCGGCGGTGACGCGGTTGACCAGCCCGGCGCGCTCGGCCGCCTCGGCGTCGATCGGGTCCCCGGTCAGCAGCATCTGCATCGCGATCGCCCGCGGCACCCGCTGCGGCAGCAGCAGCGCTCCCCCGGCCGCGGCCACCAGCGAGCGCTTGACCTCCGGCACGCCGAACCGCGCGGTCGCCCCCGCCACCACCAGGTCGCAGGCCAGGACCAGCTCGAAGCCCCCGGCCAGCGCCCACCCCTCGACGGCGGCGACCATCGGCTTGGCCGGCGGGGTCTGGGTGATCCCGCACAGGCCCCGGCCCGCGATACCGGGCCGCTCACCGCGCAGGAACGCCTTGAGGTCCATCCCGGCCGAGAACACCCCGCCCGCACCGGTCAGCACTCCGGCGCGCAGCTCGTCGGAGGCGTCGAGCTCGTCGACGGCGTGGGCGATGGCGCGGGCCACGTTCTCGTTGAGCGCGTTGCGCGCGGCCGGGCGGTTGATCGTGATCAGCTGCACCGCGCCGCGCCGCTCGACCAGCACCTCGGGCAAGTCGTGAGTGTCCACGGGGAGAGCCTATGGGGCCGTGCCCGATCCCGCGGGCGCCGACCGGGCGTGCCCGGTGGCCGGGGACGGGACCTGCGGGACCGAGTGCTCCCAGTCGGCGAGCATCGTCCGCAGACCGGTGACCAGCGCCAGCGGCTGGTCGATCATCACGTGGTGCGCGGCGCCGGGGATCTCGACCAGCGGCGCGACCCGGCCCATCAGGTCGACGACCATCTCGCCCATGTCCGCGGGCACCAGCCCGTGCTCGGCCCGGAACAGCGCGACCCGGCAGGCCGCGCTGTCCAGCTCGCCCGGGGTCAGCCCGAGCCCGGCGAAGATCGCGCGGTCGAACTTCCAGCTCCAGCCACCGGATACCTCGCAGACGCTGTGCCCGGCGATGTGGGCCAGGACGTAGGGCAGGTCGCCGTCCTGCTCGGGCACGGTGCGGAAGTGCGACAGCGCCGTGTCCCGGTCCGGGTAGACCCGCATCGGCCCGAACGCGCGCTGCTGGCGTGCCGCGAGCTCCTCCGGTGAGCGTTCCCGCACCGGGGAGTCGATCGCCATCACCCCGGTCAGCTCGTGCCCGTGCCGCAGGGCCGCGGTGAGCGCGACGAACCCGCCCATGCTGTGCCCGATCACCACCGGGCGGTCCCCGGCTCCGGCGTGCCGGGCCACCGCGACGACCTCGTCGGCCCACCGGTCGAGCCGGTAGTCCCCGGCCCGGCCGGAGTCGCCGTGCCCGGACAGGTCCAGCGCGACGACCCGGCGCCGGCCCTGCACGAGCAGCGGCGCGACGTGGTCCCACCAGCGCGAGTGCGCGCCACCGCCGTGCACCAGCACCAGGCCCCGGCCCTCGCCCGGCCCGCCCCAGGCCCGGTAGTGGATCCCGATGCCGTCGACCTCGACGTCGCCGGTCTCGACCGGTGCGGCCAGGGCGTCGGTGAACCAGCGGGGCGTCGCGTCGTCGGGCACGTCGGGAACCTACCCGAGAGGTCCGGCCCGGACCCGGGATCGCCCGCGCCGACCGGGACCCGCGGGGCCGCCGGACGATCCGGGGCTGGCGCACTGTTGACATGTTTTCTACGATGACGGTGTGTCTCACAAAGAGGTGATCTCGGCCGACGGGCTCGCACTGGCCGTGTACGACCACGGCGACCCCGGTGCGCCCACGGTCGTCGCGGTGCACGGCTACCCCGACGACCACACGGTCTTCGACGGCGTCGTCGAGCAGCTGCGCGAGCGCCACCACGTCGTCACCTACGACGTCCGCGGCGCCGGCGCCTCCGGCACGCCGCGGGACCGGGCGGGCTACGACCTCGAACGCCTGGCCGAGGACCTGCGCGCCGTCGTCGACGCGGTCAGCCCGGACGCACCGGTGCACCTGCTGGCCCACGACTGGGGCGCGATCCAGACCTGGCACGCCGTCACCGGTGACGCCCTCACCGGCCGGGTCGCGTCGTTCACCTCGATGTCGGGGCCGTGCCTGGACCACGTGGGGCTGTTCTTCCGCCGCCGCGCCGGCGCGACCCGGCGCGAGGTCCTTCGCCAGGCCCGGGACTCCTGGTACACGGCGCTGTTCCGTACCCCGGTGCTGCCCGAGCTCCTCTGGCGCAGCGGCCTGGCCGGGGCACTGGTGTCGGCCACCGACGGCGTGCCCCGCCCGAACCTGCGCGACGCCGTCAACGGCCTCGAGCTCTACCGGCGCAACCTCCCGGCCCGCCTGGGCGACCCGCAGCCGCGCCGCACCGAGGTCCCGGTCCAGGTGCTCGCCCCGCGCGGGGACCGCTATGTCACCCCCGCGCTGCAGACCCGGATCGCCGCCTACGCCCCCGACCTGCGGGTGCGCCACCTGCCCGGAGGGCACTGGATGGTGCGCACCCGCCCGGACGTGGTCGCGCGCTGCGTGGCCGAGCACGTCGCCCACGCCGAGGGCGGTGCCGAGACCCCGGCGCTGGCCCGGGCGCGGGCCGCCGCCCGCCCGGGCGCCGGGCGCTGGGACGGCGGCCTCGTCGTGGTCACCGGCGCGGGCAGCGGGATCGGACGGGCCACCGCGGCGGCGTTCGCGCGGCGCGGGGCTCGGGTCGTGGTCGCCGACCTCGACGGCGACGCCGCGCGGCGCACCGCCGAGCTGATCGGCGGGTCCCGCGCGTTCCCGGTGACCGTCGACGTCGCCGACGAGGCCGCGGTCTCGCGGCTCGCGACCCAGGTCGCGGCCGAGCACGGCGTGCCCGACCTGGTGGTGAACAACGCCGGGATCGGGATGGCCGGCCCGTTCGCCGACACCACGCTCACCGACTGGCAGCGGATCGTGGACGTCAACCTGTGGGGGGTCGTGCACGGCTGCCGGGCGTTCTCGACGCTGCTCCGCGCGCACGGCGAGGGCGGGCACATCGTCAACGTCGCCTCGGCCGCGGCCTACCTGCCCTCGCGCACGCTGGCCGCCTACGCGACCACGAAGTCGGCGGTGCTCACGCTCTCGGAGTGCCTGCGCGCGGAGCTGGCCGACGACGGCATCGGCGTCACCGCGCTGTGCCCCGGGTTCGTGCACACCGACATCACCCGCACGACCCGGTTCGTCGGCCTGGACGCCGCCTCCGAGAAGCGCAGGCAGTCCGCCACCACCGCGCTCTACGCCCGGCGCAACTACACCCCCGAGCGGGTCGCCGAGCACGTCGTGCGCGCGGTGGAGCGCAACACCGCGCTCGCACCCGTCACCGCGGAGGCGCACGCCGGGCTGCTCGCCGCACGCCTGTCCCCGGCGCTGCTGCGCGCGGTCGCCCGCCGCGACATCGGACCCCGGTAAGGAGAGATCGGCAGATGAGCACCCAGGTTCCCGACGACGACCGGATCGCCCTGCACGCCCGGGACGTGGCGTTCGACTGGACGGCGCTGCCCGCGCACTGGATCCCCGGCGAGCCGGTCGCCACCCACCTGCTCGACGTCCTGCACCTGCTGCTGCCCGAGGGGGAGCGCTGGTTCGTGCAGGTGTTCTCCGCGGCCCTGCCGCTGGTCCGGGACGAGGCGCTGGCCGAGGACGTGCGCGGGTTCATCGGGCAGGAGGCGATGCACGCGGCCTCGCACCAGGGCGCCCAGGACCACCTGGCACGGACCGGGCTCGACCCGTCGGGCTACGTGGAACAGGTCGAGTGGATGTTCGGCCGGGTGCTCGGCGAGCGCGGGCTCGACGGCGAGGCCGCCCGGGAGTGGCTGATCGAGCGGGTCGCGCTGATCGCCGCGATCGAGCACCTCACAGCCGTGCTCGGGCAGTGGATCCTCGACTCGGACGGCCTCGACACCGCCGGCGCCGACCCGACGATGACCGACCTGCTGCGCTGGCACGGTGCCGAGGAGGTCGAGCACCGCAGCGTCGCCCACGACCTGTTCACCCACCTCGACGGCCGCTACCTGCGCCGGATCCGATCGCTGGTGATCAGCGGGCCGGTGCTGATGCGGTTGTGGGCGATCGGGCTCGCGCACCTGTGCCGCCACGACCCGGCGCTGCGCGGCACCCGCGCCTCCCGGCCCCGCCTGCGCGACTACCTGCGCGCCGCCCGGCGCGGACTGGCCCCCGGCCCGCTCCTGCTGGCGCGCTCGACGCTGTCCTACCTCAACCCGCGCTACCACCCGGCGCGCCACGGCGACACCGACGCCGCCATCGCCTACCTGGCGACCTCGCCCGCGGCCCGGGCCGCCGAACAGCGATGAGCGCAGCGGTGACCGGCGAACCAGCGGACGGCGGGGTGCGACCGAGCGCGACGATGCGCCGGGTCGACCGCGTGGCCGGTCTCGCGGCCGTGCTGGCCGCGCGCGGGGGGCGGCGGCGGCGCCCGGCGCGTGCGGTGGACCGGTCGATCCCGGTGCGGGTCGAGCGGGTCCGGCGGCCGTGCGCCGACGTCGCCGAGCTGACACTCGTGCCCACCTCCGGCCGCGCGCTGCCCGGATGGCGTCCGGGCGCCCACGTCGACGTCGTGCTGCCCTCGGGCCGGACCCGGCAGTACTCGCTGTGCGGCGACCCGGGTGACCGCGGGGCCTACCGGATCGCCGTGCGGCACCTCCCCGGTGGCGCCGGCTCCGGCGAGGTGCACGCGCTCGTCGCGGGGGCGGCGCTGACGCTGCGCGGGCCGCGCAACGCGTTCCCGTTCGCCACCGCGCCGTCGTTGCTGTTCCTGGCCGGCGGCATCGGGATCACCCCGATCGCCCCGATGTGCCGGGCCGCGGCCGCGAGCGGCGCGGACTGGCGGCTGGTGCACACCGGGCGGGACCTGGACTCGATGCCGCTCAGCGCCGGGCTCGCCGACCTGGCGCCGCAGCGGGTGACCCGGCGTCCCGACGACGCGCGCGGCCCGCTGTCCGGGCACGAGCTGCTCGAGGGCCTCCCCGACGGTGCCGCGGTGTACTGCTGCGGACCGCCGCCGATGATCGACGCGGTCCGCCGCGCGATGCCGCCCGGGCGCCGCCTGCACGCCGAGCGGTTCTCCCCGCCCCCGATCCGGGACGGCCGCCCGTTCACGGTCGAGGTGGCCGGCGGTCCGACGGTCCCGGTGCCCGCCGACACCAGCGCCCTGGAGGCGCTGCGCGCGGTGCGCCCGGATCTGGCGTTCTCCTGCCGGCAGGGGTTCTGCGGTACCTGCCACGTGCCGCTGGTCTCCGGCCGGACCGTCGGCGACCCGGCCGGGCCGGGGCTGACCGCCCTGTGCGTCGCGCGGGCGGCCGAGGACCGGGTCGTGGTCGACCTCCCGCGGTGACTCCGGTGCGGAGCATAGGATCGGCCGCGATGAGCGAGCCACGGCACGGCACCCCCGCGCCGCAGGTACCCGGACGGGCCCCGCGCCGGATGAGCCCGGAGCGCAGGCGCGAGCAGCTCGTGGCCGCGGCGCTGGAGCTCTACGGCCGGCTGCCGCCCGAGGAGGTGGCCGTCGAGGACGTCACCCGGGTCGCGGACTGCTCCCGGGCGCTGTTCTACCGCTACTTCCCCAACGTCGAGTCGCTGCACGTCGCCGCGCTCGGCACGGTCGTCGAGGAGCTGATCGCGCGGGTCGCGATGCCGGCCGGCGGCGACCTCGCCACGCAGCTGCGCGACGCCGTCGACGCGTTCCTCGACGTCGCCCAGCGCCACGCCCGCGCCTACGTGGCGCTGCTGCGCAGCGGCTCGGTGATCTCCACCGGCGAGACCGACGCGCTCGTCGACGGCGTGCGCGACCACATCGTCGACCTGCTGGTGCGCCGCGGCGGCCTGACCGACCCGACCCCGCTGCAGCTGATGACGTTGCGCGGGTGGGTCGCGCTGGTGGAGGGCGCGAGCCTGACCTGGCTGGAGCGTCGCGAGGTGGGACGCGAGGCGATGCGGGACTGGCTGGTCGCCGAGCTGTTCGCGCTGCTCGAGGTCACGGCCGACCACGACCGGTGATCAGCCGACGAACACGCCCAGGCCGTTGGGCACCAGGCGGGTGGCGTCGTCGGAGGGGTTGTTCACGATCGTGACCTTCCCGGCGTCGGCCTCGCGGTAGGCCAGTGTCGAGGAACCGCCGCCGTCGAGGTTGATGCCGTCGGTCGCGCCGAGCTGGGCGAGCAGGTCCGACATCTGGGCCAGGGTCAGGCCGACGCTGCTCGACTCGCGCCCGTCGACGGTGACGAGCAGGACCCGGCGGCCGCCGGCGGGGATGCCGACGCCGCTGCGCGGGGCGCGCCGGGTGTCGTCGAGCCGCTCGGTACGCCGGCCACCGAGCAGGATCGGGCTCCCGCCCAGGGCGGTCTGCGGTGCGACCCCGCTGGCCGGGACGAGCTGCCACCGGATGTCGACCTCGTCCCCGGGTTCGAGCGTGCGCAGCGCGGCGGCGCCCTGCTCCCGGCCGACCAGCAGCGTCTCGCCGGGTCCGATCCCGTCCCTCCCCGGCGGGCGGACCGCGGTGACCCTGCCCCCGGAGGTCACGACCTCGACCGTGTCCGGCGCGCACGGGGCGTCGCGGTCGGTGTCGGAGCCGCACAGGGTCCTCGCGCGGTCGGCGCCGCCCCACTCCGGGGTGATGATCCCGATCCCGCCGACCGGCACCGCGTGCTGGTTGAGCGCCCGGATCGGCAGCGTGTCCTGCGGGGTCTCCACCTCGGCGACGAGCGGCAGCGTGTCGATCCGGGCGACGCCGTCGGTGCCGACGGCGAAGACCCGGTCGGTCTCGGCGCCGGGGACCGCCGGTGCGGCGCGCCGGCCCTGCGGGACGGCGGACTTCACCGGGCGCCCGTCCTGCACCTCCGGGCCGGCGGGGGCGTTGCTCCGGCCCAGGTCGAAGTAGTCGCCGTTGATCGCGGCCCGGGCACCGGCGCGGTCGGCCATCACCGGCACCGAGGCCCGCGCGCTGACCGCTCCGGCGGTGAGCAGTCCCAGCCGTACACCGGGGACGGTGAGGTCGACCTCGACGACGTCACCGCGGACCTGCCCCGCGGCTCGGGTGGTGGTGAACTCGCGGTGGCTCACGCCGGGTGAGACGGGGCGGGCGGGGCCCAGGCCGGCCAGCACCGACCCGGCCCCCTCGCCGTCGGGCGGAGGGTTCGGGCCCGGCGGGGGCGTCGCCGGCACGGCGTCGGCACGCGCCAGGGACACCGGCTCCGACTGCTCCGGCACCGCCCCGGGCAGGCTCAGCGCCATCCCGACCGTCACCAGCAGCACGCTCGAACGCGCGACCGCACGCCACATCTTCGCTCCCCCGATGATCGCGACCAACCCGTCGAGACGATCACGGCCAGGGGGCCGGCCCGGTCACCGACCTGCGGTGTTCACCCGCCGGTGGGGGGTCATGACCGGACCGGATGACACGCGTCCGTGCCCGGATGCGGCGCGCGCCACATCCGGGTGGTCAGCGACGGTGGGCGGACCCGGGATGGCTCGCGGCCAGGCGCGGGCCGTCGCCGGTGCCGAGCCGCTCACGCAGGGTGGCCCCGCCGGGGTCGTCGAGCCGGCCGCGCCTGCGCAGCTCCGGCACGACGTGCGTCGCGACGTCGACGAACGAGCCCGGGGTGACGGCGTAGGCGAGGTTGAACCCGTCGACCCCGGCCTCCTCGACCCAGCGCTCCAGCTCGTCGGCCACGGTCGCGCCGGACCCGACCACGACCGGACCCCGCCCGCCGACGGTGACGAACTCGGCCAGCTCACCGACCGTCCAGTCCCGGTCCGGCCCGGTGAACGAGGCCAGCGCGGACCGGGTGGAGTCGGTCGCGACGTAGGTCAGCTTCTGGTCCACCGGTGCCCCGGCGAGGTCCACCCCGGACCATCCGCCGAACAGCGCCAGCGCCGCCTCCGGGCTGACCAGCGCCAGGTACTCGTCGCGCGTGGCCTCGGCGTCCGCGTCGGTCTCCCCGGTGATCACGGTGAGCATCGTGAACACCTTCACCGCCGCCGGGTCCCGCCCGGCCTCGGCGGCGCGGGCGCGCACGGCGTCGACCGAGCGCTTCACCACCGCCGGGGTCGGCCCGGAGACGAACACCGCCTCGGCGTGCGTGCCGGCGAACGCGGCCCCGCGCGGGGACGCACCCGCCTGGAAGATCACCGGCGTGCGCTGCGGCGAGGGCTCGCACAGGAACGGGCCGGGCACGTCGAACCAGGTGCCGTGGTGGTCGATGTCGTGCACCTTCGCCGGGTCGGTGAACACGCCGCGGTCGCGGTCGCGGACCACGGCGTCGTCCTCCCAGGAGCCTTCCCAGAGCTTGTAGCAGACCTGCAGGTACTCCTCGGCCATGTCGTAGCGCTCGTCGTGCGGCACCTGCGCGGAGCGGCCCAGGTTGCGCGCGGCGCTGTCCAGGTAGGAGGTGACGACGTTCCAGGCCACCCGCCCCTTCGTCAGGTGGTCCAGCGTGGTCATCCGCCGGGCCAGGGCGTAGGGGTGCTCGTAGGAGACAGACACCGTCACCCCGAACCCGAGCCGCCGCGTGACCGCGGCCATCGCCGGGACCGCGAGCACCGGGTCGTTGACCGGCACCTGGGCCGCGGCGCGGACGGCGGCGTCGCGGGACCCGCCGTAGACGTCGTAGACGCCGAGCACGTCGGCCAGGAACAGCGCGTCGAACCCGGCGTCCTCCAGCGTGCGCGCGAGCCCGGTCCAGTAGTCCAGGTCGGTGTAGCGCTCCCCCCGGTCGTCGGGGTGGCGCCAGAGACCGGCGGACTGGTGGCCCACGCAGGCCATGTCGAAGGCGTTCAGCAGGATGCGGCTCACGAGGCGACCTTCTCAGGCGCCGCGTGCCCGTCGATGGCGGACCGGTGGGTCTCGGGCGCCAGCACGGTCGCGGTGATCGTGATCGCGGACAGCACGAGGAAGAACGCCCAGATCAGCCACGGGCGCCCGCCGCCGGCCAGCAGCAGCGCGGTCGCGGCCAGCGGCGCGAACCCGGCGACCACGGACCCGAACTGGTAGCCCAGCGACGCGCCGCTGTAGCGCACCCGGGTGGAGAACAGCTCGCTGTACCAGGCGGCCTGCGGACCGTACATGGCGTCGTGGAACACGTTCACCAGCACGACCATGGCCAGCACGATCGCCCAGGTCGAGCCGGTGTCGAGCAGCAGGAAGAACACCCCGACGAACGCCGCCGACCCGACCGCCCCGGCCAGGTAGACCGGCTTGCGCCCGACCCGGTCGGACAGCACCGCCCACAGCGGCGTGCTGAACAGCCCGATCGCCGACGCGACGACGACGGCCGTGAGGCCCGCGTTCGGGTCCGCACCGCTGCCGGTGCGGGTCAGGTAGGTCAGCGCGAACGTCGTGGCCAGCACGTAGAGCGAGTTCTGCGCGATGCGCATGCCGATCGTGAGGAACACGTTGCGGCGCTCGGTGCGCAGCACGTCGACGACCGGGCGCCGGGCGAGCTCGCCGCGGTCGCGGGCGTCGGTGAACACGGTCGGGTCCGGCAGCGTCAGCCGGATCGCCAGGCCGACCCCGACCAGCACGATGCTGAGCAGGAACGGGATCCGCCAGCCCCACGCCAGGAACGTCTCGGCGTCCATCGCACCGCGGACCAGCGCGAACACCCCGGACGCGAGCAGCATCCCGGCCGAGGAGCCGATCTGCGGGAAGCTGCCGAACAGTCCCCGCCGCTTCCCGGCGGAGTGCTCGACCGACATCAGCACGGCGCCGCCCCACTCCGCACCGACCGCCAGCCCCTGCAGCAGCCGCATGAGGACCAGCAGCACCGGCGCGAGGACCCCGACGTCGGCGTAGGTGGGCAACGCCCCGATCGCGGTCGTGGCCAGGCCCATCAGCAGCAGCGCACCGACCAGCACGGTGCGCCGCCCGATCCGGTCGCCCAGGTGCCCGGAGACCACGGCGCCGATCGGGCGCGCCCCGAAACCGGCGGCGTAGGTGGCGAAGCTGGCCAGCACGCCGGCCGCCGGGTCGACGTCGGTGAAGAACAGCGGACCGAACACCAGCGCGGCGGCGGTCGCGTAGAGGTAGAAGTCGTACCACTCGATCGTGGTGCCGACGAGTCCGGCGAGCGCGGCACGGCGCGGGATCCGCTCGCGGGTGGGTACTGCGGACACTTCGGACATGGCTGACCCTCGTCTCGGGGTGGCCGCGCTGGTGCCGCGGCCTGCGGGAGGTGATCGGGGAGGTCAGCGCCGACAGGCGTGCGAGGACAGCCGGCCGTGGTCCACGTGCCGGCGTCGGGTCAGGTCGACCGTGCGCACACCGACGACATCATCACGGGCATGGCTTGTCGCGCAACGGAGAGTGACGCATCCGGCCGCGACGGTGGCGGTCAGGGTCGGCGGCTCGCGAGCACGCAGAACTCGTTGCCCTCCGGGTCGGTGAGCACGACCCAGTCCTCGTCACCCTGGCCGACGTCGGCGTGCCGGGCACCGAGGTCGAGCAGGCGGCGCACCTCGTCGTCCTGCTCGACGTCGGCCGGAT
>CBIHNM010000009.1:0-32836 GCA_966211265.1 uncultured Pseudonocardia sp. | reverse complement strand
CGGGAGGTGGGCTCCCGCGGGGGCGGGCCGCGCGGGGGGGCCGCGCCGGGGCGCCGCCCCCGCCGCCGCGCCGGGCCCGGCGCCTCCGACGGCGACGCGGCGGAACGCGAACCGCGGGCCGAGGACGGGCAGGCCCGCCGGCCCCGCCGGCTCGGCGCCCGCGCGGTGGCCCGGGCCGCGGTGGAACAGGTCGTCGAGATGACCGGCAAGGCGCCCGAGGGCGTCACGGCGGTCTCGCCCAACGGCCAGGGGTGGCTGGTGGGCGTCGAGGTGGTGGAGACCGAGCGGATCCCCAGCTCGGCCGACGTGCTGGCCATCTACGACGCCGAGCTCGACGCCGAGGGCGAGCTGCTGTCCTACCGCCGCGTCAAGCGCTACACCCGAGGGCGCGGGGACGACGAATGATCGGTGCACGACGCGAGCGGGTGCGCCGATGAGCGACACGGTCCGCTGGACCTCCGGGCAGGCCGGTCGTCCCGAGCCCAGGTCCGCCGACGGCGCCAACCTGGCCGACATCCTCGAACGGGTCCTCGACAAGGGGATCGTCATCGCCGGCGACATCCAGGTCAACCTGCTCGACATCGAGCTGCTCACGATCAAGATCCGGCTCGTGGTCGCCTCGGTGGACCGGGCGAAGGAGATGGGAATCGACTGGTGGGAGCGCGATCCCACGCTGTCCGCCGGTCGGCGGGAGCTCGAGGACGAGAACGACGAGCTGCGCTCGCGGATCGCGGCGCTCGAGGCCGCGCACGCCGGGGATCCCGCCCCGCCGGAGCCCCCCGTCGAGGACGTCGAGGACGACGAGGACCGGGAGGACGCCGAGGACGCCGAGGACGACGCCGAGGACGACGCCGAGGACGAGGAGCCCGCCCCCCGTGCGGCCCGCCGGCGCGGAACGAGGCGCCGGTGACCGCGCCGTGCACGGTGGCCTACCTCTACGCGGTCGGGAGGGGCCTGCCCGACGATGTCCTCGACGACCTGACCGGCGTCGCCGGCCGGGACGTGCACGCCGTGCCCGGCTCCGGCCTGCAGGCCCTGGTCAGCGCCGTGCCGCTCGCGGACTTCTCGGGGGAGAGGCTGGCGGAGAGCCTGCAGGACCTGACGTGGCTCGCCGCGACGGCCCGCGCGCACCACCACGTCGTGGACACCGTCGGGCGGGCCGCCGCGCTGGTCCCGCTGGCGTTGGCGACGGTGTTCCACGACGAGGACCGGGTGCGCGCCGTCCTCGAGGAGCGGTGCCTCGAGTTCGGGCGGGTGCTCGACGACCTCGACGGTCGCGCCGAGTTCGGGGTCAAGGTCTACGTGTCGGGTGGGCGGACCGGCGCCGCTCCGGAGAGCGGCGGGAGTGCCGCGGCCGCGGCGACGTCGGGAACGGAGTACCTGCGCCGCCGCCGGGCGGCCGTGGGTGCGGCGGAGCGGGCCGTGCAGACCGCGCGGGAGGCCGCGGCGGCCCTGCACGACGTCGCGTCGGAGGCGGCGGTGCGCTCGCGCCGGCACCGGGTGCACGACACGGCGCTGACCGGCCGGAGCGAGCAGATGGTGCTCAACGGTGCCTACCTCGTCGACCGCGCGCGGACCGCCGAGTGGCGCGCGGCGGTCGAACGGGCGGTGCGCGGCGACGTCGCCGTGGAGGTCACGGGCCCGTGGGTCCCGTACTCGTTCGTGACCGGTGCGGACGGATGACCGGGCCGTCAGGGGTCTTCGGGGACCAGGAGGTCGCGCTGGTGGACCTGCTCGACCGGCTGCTCGCGGGCGGTGTCGTGCTCACCGGGGACCTGACGATCTCGCTGGCCGGCGTCGACCTGGTGCGGCTGTCGCTGCGGGCGTTGCTGGTGTCGGTCGGGGCCGACGGGAGCACCACCGGGCCCGACCGGGAGCCCGTGCTGGCCGGGGACGGCCGCGACGTTCCCGAGCTGCCCGGATGACCCCCCGCGAGCCCGGCCCGGACGTCCCCGGCGGCGGACGGTTCGAGATCGACCGCGACACGGTGGAACGGGACCTGATGAAGCTCGTCCTGACGATCGTGGAGCTGCTCAGACAGCTGATGGAGAAGCAGGTGCTGCGCAGGGTCGACGACGGTGACCTCTCCGAGGGCCAGATCGAGGATCTGGGCACCGCGCTGATGCACCTGGAGGCGGCGATGGACGAGCTCACCGAACGGTTCGGACTCACCGCTGCGGACCTGAACATCGAGCTGGGCCCGCTGGGCCCGCTGCTGCCCAGGGACCGGTGAGCGTCGATGCCCGTGACGGCGAGGGTCGGCGGCGCGCGGTCAGACGTGCTCGGACCGCCGCGCGGGGCCGGGGTCGGGCCGCGCGGCCGGGATCGACCCGGCCCGGACCACCGCCGCCCGGGCGTCGATGACGATCGCGACGTGGATGCGCCACGTGCGGTCGACCCGGCGCAGCAGGTAGCGGTAGCTGTCCGGGTCGGCGTCGGCGGCCTGCCCGCGGTGGCGCCACCGCACGGTCACCTCGACCAGGTCGCCGCCCAGGACCGTCTCCGGCCCCATCTCGTGACCGACCGAGGTCGGGCCGGAGGTCCGGCACTGGCTCCGCGCCGAGGCGAAGCCGTCCACGATCTCGGAGCGGGTGGTGAACACGACGGTGCGCGCGTTCGTCACGACGTAGGCCGGGGCCGTGTAGAAGTCGGCGATCCGGTCGACGTCGCCGAGGGTGAAGGCCTCGGCGAAGGCGTCGAACAGGTCGGCCGGCGTGCGGCACTCCGGAGACGGCGCCGCCCGCGGGGCCGTGCCCGCTGCGATCGGCCCCGAGGGCATGACCGGCGTGGACGGGGGCGTGAGCGGGACGGCACGGCGACGCGTCCGCGACGGGCCGGGGCCGGGGGTCCAGCGCGGACGCGGCGTCATCGACCGCCCCCCGGGGCGCCGAGGCGCCGGACGATGCTGCCCTGCACGACGTCCATGGCGCCCCCTCGGTCGGTGATGCGCGTGCGTGAATCTACAACGTTGTAGTAGATCGTGGGGAACGGAGGCGGCGACGGTGATCGGTGTCGCGGGTTCTCCGGTGCCCGAACCCGTCCGTTCGGCCCGTGGTCGGCTGGCACACTCACCGCCGACGAGGTCGGGAGGACGGGTGTCGGAGGAGACCAGCGGTGGCGCGCCCCCCGCGCGCCGGCGCCGTGGGCAGCTCGGGGACGAGGTGTGGACGGCCCTGCAGGAGGCCGGGCAGCCGCTCACGGCGGGGCAGGTGCGGGACCGGCTGGGGCGTCAGCTCGCCTACACCACGGTGGTGACGACGCTGGCCCGGCTGCACGCGAAGGGGATCCTGACCCGGGTCAGGGACGGCCGGGCCCACCGCTACGCGCCCAGCACGACCGAGGCGGGTCTCGCGGCGCGACGGATGCAGCACGCCCTCGACGACCACGAGGACCGTCGTGCCGTGCTGGCGCATTTCGTCTCGGCCCTGGGCGGCGAGGACGAGACGCTGCTCAAGGACCTGCTCGGCAGCTGAGGACCCGCGCCGTCCGGTCGCCGCCGACCGCCCGGCGGGGCCCGGGCGCACCACTGTCGCGACGACACCTGAATACATGTGCAGTCTTGTGGGTTATGGTCCCTCGACGTATGTTCGCCGGGACCAACCGGGAGTCGACGGGAGGGGCGGGACCGTGCACATTGCCGAGGGGTACCTGCCGCCGCTGCATGCGGCGGCCTGGACGGTGGCCGCGGCGCCGTTCGTCCTGCACGGCGGGCGGGCGGTGGTCCGCCAGGTCCGGGACAACCCGGAGTCGAAGCTGCTGCTCGGTGCCGCCGGCGCGTTCAGCTTCGTGCTGTCCGCCCTGAAGATCCCGTCGGTGACCGGGTCGTGCTCGCATCCGACCGGTACCGGCCTGGGGGCGGTGTTGTTCCGGCCGCCGGTGATGGCCCTGCTCGGCACGATCGTCCTGTTCTTCCAGGCGGTCCTGCTGGCGCACGGTGGCCTGACCACGCTGGGGGCCAACGCGTTCTCGATGGCGGTCGTCGGGCCCTGGGTGGCCTACGGGGCCTACCGGCTCGCCCGCTCGCTCGGCGGTGGGCTCGGGGTCGGGGTCTTCGCCGCGGCCGCTCTCGGCGACCTCTCGACCTACTGCGTGACCAGCGTCCAGCTGGCCCTGGCGTTCCCGGACCCGACCTCGGGTGTCCTCGGCGCCGTCGTCAAGTTCGGGTCGATCTTCGCGGTCACCCAGGTCCCGCTGGCGGTCAGCGAGGGACTGCTGACGGTGCTGGTGGTCCGGCTGCTGGTCAAGGTCAGCCCGGACGAGCTGGTCCGGCTCGGGGTGTTGCGGCGCCCGTCGGCGACGGAGGTGACGGCGTGACGCGCTCGACGATGCTCAACTGGTCGCTGGTGCTGGCGGTGCTGGTGCTGGCCGCGGTCCCGGTGCTGTTCGTGCAGGGCGAGTTCGGCGGGGCCGACTCGCAGGCCCAGGACGCGATCACCGCGTCGCACCCGGACTACCAGCCGTGGTTCTCCCCGATCTACGAGCCGCCCTCGCAGGAGGTCGCGTCCGGGTTGTTCGCGCTGCAGGCGGCGCTCGGAGCGGGGGTGGTGGGCTACTACTTCGGCGTCGCCCGGACCAAGCGCCGCCTCGCCGCCCGGGCCACCGACCCGGGGCCGACGCCGGGCCCGGTCCCCGACGACGCGTCCTGATGCTGCCGCTCGACGCCGCCGCCTACGCCAACCGCTGGCGTGCGCGGCATCCGGGGGAGAAGGCGTTCCTGTCGCTGGGGCTGCTGTCGCTCGCGGTCGCGCTGCCCCCGTGGCCGGGCGCCGCGGTCTGCGCCCCCGTCGCGCTCGTGCTGCTGCTCGGACCGGCCGGCGTCGGTCCGCGCACGGCGTGGCGCGCGGCGAAGGTGCCGCTCGGGTTCGTCCTGGTCGGGTCGATGCCCCTGCTGGTCACCCTCGGCGGTGACCCCTGGCTGGCGCCGAACCCGGCCGGGCTGATCCCGGCGGCCGAGCTGACCGGGCGCGCCGTCGCCTGCCTGCTCTGCCTGCTGCTGTTCGCCGCGACGACGCCGCTGGCCGACCTGCTGCCCCGGCTCACCCGCCTCGGCGTCCCCCCGGCGGTCAGCGAGGTGGCCACGCTGATCTACCGGATGCTGTTCCTGCTGCTGGACTCGGCGCGGGCGGTCCGCGACGCGCAGGCCGGGCGGCTGGGCTTCCGCACGTGGCGCACCAGCTACCGGTCGCTGACCGGGCAGGCCGGATCGATCTTCGTCCGCGCGTTCGACCGGGCACGGCGGCTGGAGAGCGGGCTCGCCGTCCGTGGCTACGACGGTGACCTGCGGGTGCAGGTCGCGTCCCGGCCGGTGTCGCGGGAGTTCGTCGCCGCGACCGCGGCCCTGCTCGTCGCGGTCGCGGTGGGCACCCTCGTCCTGCGCGGGGTGCTGCGGTGACCCCGCTGCTGGAGGGCCGCGGGCTCGGGTTCGCCTACGAGCGTGGCCGCCCGGTGCTCGACGGGGCGCAGTTCACGGTGCACAGCGGCCGCCGGATCGCGGTGCTCGGACCCAACGGTGGCGGGAAGACGACGCTGTTCCGGCTGCTCGTCGGGCTGGCCGAGCCGAGCTCCGGTGCGGTGCTGCTCGACGGCGAGCCGCTCGTGCGCAGCCGGCGCGGCCTGGCGAGGCTGCGCGCGCAGGTCCAGCTCGTGCTGCAGGACCCCGACGACCAGCTCTTCGCCGCCGACGTCACCCAGGACGTCTCCTTCGGCCCGGTCAACATGGGTCTGTCCGTGCACGAGGTGGACGCCCGGGTGGCGGGCGCGCTGGCGGCGCTCGACATCACCGACCTGGCCGACCGGCCCACGCACCTGCTCTCGTTCGGGCAGCGCAAGCGGGTCTCGATCGCCGGTGCGATCGCGATGCGTCCGCGCCTGCTGGTGCTCGACGAGCCGACCGCGGGCCTGGACCCGGCCGGGGTCGAGGCCCTGATGGAGATCATCGCCGGGTTGCACGCCGCCGGGACGACGATCGTGCTGTCCACCCACGACGTCGATCTCGCCTACCGGTGGGCCGACGAGGTCGCGGTCGTGGCCGGGGGCGGGGTGCACACCGCGGGGGTCGAGGAGGTGCTCGGCGACCCGGAGCTGCTCCGCTCCGCCCGGCTGGGCCCGGCCTGGGCACCGGCGGTGCACCGCCTGCTGGCCGAGCTCGGGTACCCCGACCGGCCGCGCACGGCGGCCGAGCTGGACGAGGTGGTGGGTGTGGCCGACCGGGCCACCGGCTGACCCCGCCGTCCCGCCACTGCGGTCACCGCGTCTCGGGCGGGCCGTGCGTCCCGGTCCGGCCGGGTGTCTCGGGCGTGGTCGTGTCGACCTCGCCGAGCCGCAGCGCGAACGTCCGGCGGGCGTGCCGGATGCAGGCACGCGCCTCGTCGGGTGTCATCAGTCCGGCCGCGACCAGGGGCAGGAGCCGTTGCGGGAGGGCGTCGACCAGCTCGCGGTGCTCGTCGAGGCCGACGTCGTCGTAACGGTCATCGGTCACCGGGCCGGCTCCCCTCGCCGTGCGGGGCCCGATGCCGGATCGACGCGATCATTCTGGTTGTGCGCAATTGACTTGCGCACGCCCGGTCGGGAAAGTGGTGTGGACCACAGACGTGGTCCCGAACCGAACGCCACCGTTCCCACCACGACGAAGTGGAGCTCGATCCTGATGGCTGAGACCCTGTACGACCGGCTGGGCGGCATCTACGGCATCGCCGGAGCCGTGGACGTCCTCGTGGACCGGCTCTTCGCGAACGCCTCGGTGAACGCGAACCCCGCCGTGCACGCCCACCACGGGGACCCGGCGAACGCTCCGGGCTACAAGTTCCTGGTCACCGCCTGGTCGGTCGAGGCGGCGGGCGGCCCGAAGTGCTACCCGGGGCTGGACATGGAGAAGGCCCACGAGACCATGAACATCACCGAGTACCAGTTCGACGCGGTCAAGACCGAGATCGCCTCGACGTTGAACTTCCTGGGTGCGCCCGAGGCCGAGCAGGTCGAGTTCATGGCCATCATCGAGAGCTACCGGCCCCAGGTCGTGGCCAAGGTCCCCGCCTGAGGTCACCGCTCCGGCCCGGGTCACGTCCGGCCCGGGGCCGGGGCACCCGCCCGTCCGTGGGCCCACCGGCCGTCCCGCTGCCGGTGGGCCGGGCGGGACACCCGGGTCCAGTGGCGGGGGTCGATGGAGGTCTCACGCAGCACGTCCGGGATTCGCGCCCTGGCCCGATCCGGTTCGACGGAGCCGCGAGACGGTGACGCGGCGGTCCGCCCGGCCGCGCCGCTGCGCCGGTCGAGGACCTGCCGAGACCGGGTCTTCACACGATCCGGTCGTACCCCCCGGCACCGGCGTGTCGTTGTTCCTCACAGGTGACGTCCGATCGGGGGCGTCGCCGATGTGCGGCCACCGCGGTCCCCGCCCGGGAGCGTGGGGGTCGTGCCGGCGGGACAGTGACCGAGCGGAGCGTCAACGGCGAGGTCAACACCTCCGACGCCGACGACCGACCGAGATCCGCAGCACGACCTCTGACACGAAGGTGGAATTCCATGGGTGCCATGAGCCCGACGCACTGGCTGATCGTCCTCGGCGTGCTCCTGCTGCTGTTCGGCGCGAAGAAGCTGCCCGACCTGGCCCGTTCGGTCGGCCAGTCCGCCCGCGTGCTCAAGGGCGAGATGAAGGGCCTCAAGGAGGACGAGGCCGCCGCCGAGCGGTCCTCGGCCGACGAGCAGCCGAAGGCGGTCGAGCCCGCTCCGGCCGCGACCCCGGCGCCCGCGCCGGTCGAGGCGACCGAGCCGGCGGCCACCACCCGCTGAGCACGGTCCGCCGGCGTCGGCCGTTCAGGCCACCGGCGGGACGATCGCCTCGATCAGGTGCGGGCCCGCCTCGGCGTAGGCCTCGCGCAGTGCGGCGACGAGGTCCTCGGCCGTGCGCACCGTCCGTGCGGGGACCCCGAAGCCCCGGCTGATCGAGGCGAAGTCGGTGGTCGGGTCGGACAGGTCGAGCATCCGTGAGGCCAGCTCGGCAGCCTCCCCGGCGCCGGTGCGGGCGAGCTCGCCGCGCAGGATCGCGTACGCCGCGTTGTTCACGATCACGGTCGTGACGTCGAGACGTTCGCGGGCCTGGGTCCACAGGGACTGGATCGTGTAGAGGGCGCTGCCGTCGGCCTCGATCGAGAGCACCGGACGGTCCGGGGCGCCGACCGCCGCGCCGGTCGCCACCGGCAGGCCCTGCCCGATCGCGCCGCCGGTCAGGGTGAGCAGCGTGTGCCGCGGTGCCGTCGCGAGCGCGTGCGGGAGCCCGGCACTGGAGGTGAGGCCCTCGTCGACGACGACGGCGCCCTCCGGCAGCGTCGCGGCGATCGCCGTCGCCAGGTTCGTGACCGACAGTGGCCCCGGCTCCGGGTCCGGTGCATCGAGGACGGCCGGTTCCGGCCCGGTGGTGGCGGCCGTCCGGTCGGCGATCTCCTCCAGCGCGGCCGCGACGTCCTGCGAGGAGTCCGCCAGCTCGATCACCTCGCAGCCGTCCGGGACGTGGTCGCTCTCCAGCCCGGGGTAGGCGAAGAACGCCACCGGCGCCGGGGCGCCGGCCAGCACGAGCCGGGTCACGCCGTCGAGCTGCGCGCGGGCGCGCTCGGTCGGGTAGGCCAGCCGCCGCACGGTCGGCACGCCGGCTCCCTGCTCCATCCGGGCCACGAACCGGTCGGCCAGCAGTCGCGCGCCGGTCGCGGCCGCGATCCGGCTCGCCGCCCGCAGGCCCCGCTCGGTCAGCGCCGCGCCGCCGAGCAGCAGCATCGTCGACCCGCCGTGCCCGGCCGCGTCCACGACGTCGTCGACGACGGTCTTGTCCACCGGTGTCGGCTCGACCACCGGACGGCGCGGGGCCCGGCGCCCGCCGTCGGACCAGGACACGTCCGCCGGCAGCACCAGCGTCGCGACCTGTCCGCCGTCGAGGCCGGTCGCCTCCAGCGCGCGCATCGCGTCCGCGGCCACGGCACGGGAGGTGCCGCTGGTGTGCACCCAGCCGGACACCGCGCGGGCGGGGCCGGTGATGTCGGACTCCAGCGGGGCGTCGTAGGGGACGTGGCGGGTCGCGTGCGCGCCGACGATGCACAACACGGGGGAGTGGGCGCGCCGGGCGTTGTGCAGGTTGGCCAGGCCGTTGCCCAGCCCCGGGCCCAGGTGCAGCAGCACCGCCGCCGGGCGGCCGGTGACCCGCGCCCAGCCGTCCGCCGCGCCGGTGGCGACCCCCTCGAACATCGCCAGTACGCCGCGCATCGCCGGGACCGCGTCCAGGGCCGCCACGAAGTGCATCTCCGACGTGCCGGGGTTCATGAAACACACGTCCACCCCGGCGTCGACCAGGCTGTGGATCAGCGACCTCGCCCCGTTGAGCGGCATGTCCTCGGTCATCGACGGTTCGTCCCCTCTGCTCCGCCGGGCGCGGCGGTCCGGGCTGCGGGTGTACCCGTCATTCGTACGCGCGGGGACCGCCACACGCGCGCCGGGACCCGCCCGCCGGGTACGGCGGTGCTCACCAGGGAGGGGTCGAGCCCCCCGGCGCCGCACCGGGCGGGCCGCCCGACCGGCCGGGGGGGGCCCGGGCCCGGGGGGGGGGGGGGGGGGGGGGCCCCGGGGCCCGGGGGGGGGGCGCCCGGTGCGGTGGCGGGCCACGGCGGCCGGGCGGTGCAGGCCGCGCGCCGGGACGCGCAGGCCCGGGCGCAGCCGGGGACCGAGCGGGTCGCCGAGGTGGGCCAGCTCGTGGATCACGGCGCGTTGCGCCAGGGCGCGACGGTGGCGGGGGGCGACGACGAGGCGGCGGTAGGCGTGCCGCAGCACGGTTCCCGTCGGCACGACGACCAGCAGCGTCACCACGACGTGCCACCACCGGGTCGCCCAGAAATGGATGACGCCGACCGCGACGGCGGTGACCGCGATCGCGGCCGTCTTGACCAGCGCGACCTGGAGGCGCAGGCGCGGGGTCCGGGAGGGGGAGCGCAGCCGGGCCGCGGTCGACGAGACGACCCACACCCAGTAGCCGGCGAGCAGGACGTGCGCGATGTAGCCGGTGACCTCGCGAAGCCCCACGCGCGGCCTCCCGCCGAGCGTCGCGGCACCCTGCCGCAACGTCACAGGGACGCTACGCGCACGCCGGTGACCGCTGCAGTCCCTTCCCGGCGCATTTCGCACGCCTCCGCCGGGAGGCAGGGATGTGGCCGACCGGACGAACCACCCTGACCCGAACCACCCTCAGCGGACGGCGTCGACGGTCCTCAGCCCAGGGTGAACGGGTCCCGGGTGCCACCGGTGAGCTCGACCCACACCGACTTGTCCTCGAGGTAGGCGTCCAGCGAGCCGCTGCCGTTCTCCCGGCCCAGCCCGGACTGCTTGAAGCCGCCGAACGGCACGCTCGGCGCCACCACCCGGTACGCGTTGATCCACACCGTGCCCGCCTTGATCTTCGCGGCCATCCGGTGGGCGCGGTGCACGTCCCTGGTCCAGACGGCCCCGGCCAGACCGTAGGGGGTGTCGTTGGCCAGCTTCACCGCCTCGTCCTCGTCGGTGAACGTGACCGCCGAGAGGACCGGGCCGAACACCTCCTCGCGGAAGACGGTGTCGCCGGGCTGTACCGAGAGCACGGTCGGCTTGACGAAGTATCCGCCCAGGGCGTCCTCGGCGGCGCCGCCGTAGGCCACGGTGGCGCCTTCCTCCCGGGCCTTGTCCAGGTAGCCCAGGACCTTGTCGTACTGCGGCTTGTTGGCCACCGGGCCCATCTCGGTGTCCTCGGCGTTCGGGTCCCCGAGCTTGATCGTGGCGGCGCGCTCGGCGACGAGCCGGATCAGCTCGTCGTGCACGTCGGCGTGCACGATCAGCCGGGAGCCGGCCATGCACGTCTGGCCGGTCGCGGCGAACACCCCGGCGATCAGGCCGTTCGCGGCGGACTGCAGGTCGGCGTCGGGGAACACCACCTGCGGGGACTTGCCGCCGAGCTCGAGGGTGACCGGGTTCAGGCGTTCCGCGGCGGCGTGCGCGACCGAGCGCCCGGTCGCGGTGGAGCCGGTGAACGCGACCTTGTCGACGCCGGGGTGGCTGGCCAGGTGCTCCCCGGTCTCGCGGGACAGGCCGGTGACGATGTTGACCACACCGGCCGGGATGCCGGCCTGCTCGATCAGCTCGCCGAACCCGAGCGTCGAGCCGGGGGAGTGCTCGCTGGGCTTGATCACGATGGTGCAGCCCGCGGCCAGGGCCGGGGCGAGCTTCCAGGTCATCAGCAGCAGCGGCGAGTTCCAGGGCGTGATCGCGGCGACGACGCCGACCGGCTCCCGGCGGGTGTAGACGAGGTAGTTCGGGTTGGGGGCCGGGATCTGGCGGCCCTCGATGGTGGCGGCCAGGCCCGCGTAGTAGTGGTACCAGCTGCCCAGGCCGTTGAGCTGCCCGATCATCTCGCGGTAGAGCTTGCCGGAGTCGTTGACCTCCTGACGGGCCAGGCGCTCCGCGTTCTCGGTGACCAGGTCGCCCAGCCGGCGCAGGCACGCGGCCCGGGCGAAGCCGGTCATCCGGCCCCACTCGCCGTCCAGGGCCGAACGCGCGGCCGCGACGGCGGCGTCGACGTCCTCGGGGCCGCCGTCGGGGACGGTGGCCCAGTTCTGCGCGGTGTAGGGGTTCTGGCTCTCGAAGGTCCTGCCCGAGATCGCGTCGGCGGCCTTGCCGCCGATCAGCATCCGGAACTGCTCGAGGTCGGCCATGGTGGGTCTCCTACTCGTCGGGTCGGATCTGCGGACGGAGCGCGCGGACGGCCGGTGCGGCACGCACCGCCGCGGAGCACTCGGCCTGCGCCCGGCCGTGCGGACACGACCCCCTCGGCGTCGGCCATCGCGGCTGCACCGCCTCCGCGGCGGGGCCCGTCCCCAGGTCGAGGGCCGGGGCCGGGGCCCGCGGCCCCGTGCCGGCCGGTGCGCTCGTCATCGTCGGGGCGTCCTTCGCGTGTGGTGGGGCGTCCTCCCGCGAGATTAGGCCCGACCCGGGCCGGCCCACATCGTCGAAGGACGACGGGTCCGGCCCGACGACGTGGGCCGCGCCCGGGGAGCGGGGCCCGGCCGCGGCCCACCGTCGGGCGACGGGGGTGCGCTCAGGTGACGGTGGACGCGGCGTTCTCGGCCTGGTGGCGGGTCTGGGCCTCCTCCAGGGCCTTGCCCATCCGTCCGAACAGGTGCTCGCGGCTGCCGCGGGCCTGTGCCTTCGACGCGGCCAGCCGGTCCAGGCTGCCCTGGAACTGCGGTGTCACGTAGTCGGCGAACAGCTCGTAGTGCCGCTTGGTGTCGGTCGGGTTGGCCCACTCGTGCGCCATCATCAGGTAGGCGCCGAAGCCGCCCTTCGACTGGTCCTCCAGCGTCCGGATCTGGCGGACCGCGTCCTCCGGCGTTCCGATCACGCCGACGCCGCTCTCGTTGACCCAGTCGATCCGCTCCTGCAGCGTCGTGCCGGCCGGCTCGAAGTGCGGGACGGCCGCGGTGTGCTGCAGGTAGTCGAACCAGTAGTCGATGCCGTACTCGACCTGCCGGTAGGCCTCCTCCCGGGTCTCCGCGATGTGCATCGGGCCGACCAGGCGCCACGCCTCGCGGTCCATGGTCTGGCCGAACTGCTCGGCGCGCTGCGTGGCGACGTCCCAGTGCAGGGCCAGCAGGTCGGTGTCCCCGGTCAGGGTCGCGCCGATGGAGAGCAGGCCCGCGCCGTACCTGCCGGCGATCCGCGGGCCGGAGGGGGAGGCGATCGCGGCGACGCCCACCTCGAAGCAGGGGCGGGTGTAGGGCCGAAGCTGGCACCGCGCGTCGACCAGGGTGTAGCGCGAGTTCTGGTGTGTCACCGGCTCCTCGCCGGTCAGCAGCGCCATCAGGACGTCGGTGTCCTCCTCGAGCGCCTTGCGCTGCTCCACCGGGTCGATGCCGATCATCGCGGCGTCGGTCGGCAGCGAGCCCGGGCCGAGTCCGAGCATGAACCGGCCCCGGGTCAGGTAGTCCAGCAGGATCGCGCGGTCGGCCACCCAGAGCGGGTTGTGATAGGGCAGCGAGAGCACGCCGGTGCCGAGCCTGATGCTCGAGGTCTGGGCGGCGACGTGGGCGATGAAGATCTCCGGGCTGGCGATCAGCTCCGTACCGCAGGAGTGGTGCTCGCCGATCCATGCCTCCTCGAAGCCCAGCCGGTCGAGGTGCTTGATCAGCTCGACGTCGCGGGCCAGCGCCGAGACCGGGTTCTGCCCGAGCTCGGCGTGGAACGGTGCCAGGAAGATTCCGAAGCGCATCTGATCTCCATCGACTCCAGGGGCCCCGATCGTCTCCCCGGAGTCCGGATGCCCGAGATCGACGCGGTGGTCCGTCCCCGACGCTAACCCGGGGAGGTGACCCGCGTCACCCGATCTCGGGGTCGCGGTGTCCCCGGGCCCGGCCCGCGGCCGGCGAACCTCCCGGGCGTCTCGCGTGGCCGAGCCCTGCGGCCCGGTCGCCGACGGGAGCGACGATCGACTGTTCCGATAGCCGGTGGTGCCGGATAACGTGTCGCACAGCACACCGGCGGCGTCGGCGTTCCCGCGCACGCGCCCCGTCAGCGTCGGCGTCAGAGAGGACGCAACCATGGCCGTCACCACGCAGGGCTCCTTCCTGGGCAACCGTGTACTGCGGACGGAGGACCAGGAACTGATCACGGGTGCCGGCGACTACACCGCGGACCTCCCGGTCGAGGGCGCCTACCACGTGGCGTTCGTCCGTTCCCCGTTCGCGCACGGGACGATCACCTCGATCGAGACCGAGGACGCGCGCGGCCTGCCCGGCGTCGTCGCCGTCTACACGTTCGACGACATCGGCCTCACGCCCCGCAACGGGCTGCCCGGCGTCGTGCCGGAGGCGATGGCCCGCCCGCACCTGGCCAGCGGGAAGGTCCGGTTCGTCGGGGACATCGTGGCCGTCGTGGTCGCCGAGACCGCGGCCCAGGCGCAGGACGCCTCGGAGGCGGTGATCGCCGAGATCGAGACGCTGCCCGCGGTGGTCGGCCCGGAGGCCGCGGTCGCCGACGGCGCGACGCTGCTGTTCGAGCACGAGTCCAACGTGGCCGCGGCCGGCGGGACCGGCGAGGTCGAGGGCCTGCTCGACGGCGCCGACACGGTCGTGACGGCCACGTTCCACAACCAGCGTGTGGCCGGTGTCCCGATGGAGCCCAACGCCTGCGTCGCGCGGCCGGGCGAGCCCGACGGCGGCATCACGATGTGGCTGTCCACCCAGACCCCGCACGGCGCGCAGGGTGCGCTGGCCGGGGACCTCGGCCTGGACCCCTCGCAGGTACGGGTGATCGCGCCGCGGGTCGGCGGCGGCTTCGGGCCGAAGGCCTACGAGTACATCGAGTGGTCCGTGGTGGCCAAGGCCGCCCTGCTGCTGGGGCACCCGGTCCGGTGGACCGAGACGCGCTCGGAGAACATGCTGTCGATGGTGCACGGCCGGGCGCAGGTCCAGCACGTGGAACTCGGCCTGACGAAGGCCGGGAAGATCGTCGGGCTGAAGGCCGACGTGATCGGCGACGCCGGGGGCTACCCGATGCTCGGCTCGATCCTGCCCAGCCTGACCCAGCTGATGTCGCAGGGCGTCTACGACATCCCGAAGATCCAGTTCAACTGGCGGGCGGTCGCCACCACGACCACCCCGATCGGCGCCTACCGCGGAGCCGGGCGGCCCGAGGCCACGCAGATGCTCGAGCGGATCCTCGACATCGCCGCCGACGAGCTCGGCATCGACCCGCTGGAGCTGCGGCGCGACAACTTCATCCCTCCGGCGAAGTTCCCGTTCACCACCCTCACCGGTGCTCCCTACGACAACGGCGAGTACGCCAAGACCCTCGACGCGGTGATCGAGGCGGCCGGCTACCAGGACCTGCTCGCCGAGCAGAACCGGCGCCGCGACCGCGGCGACCGGGTCGCGCTGGGGATCGGCGTCGGTTGCTACGTCGAGGTCACCGCGCCGCTCGGGCTGGACGGCGAGTGGGGGTCGGCCCAGGCGCACCCGGACGGCTCGTTCACCGTCTCGGCCGGCACCAGCGCGCACGGCCAGGGGCACGCGACGGCGTTCGCCCAGGTCGCCTCCGCGGTGCTGAAGGTGCCGATGGACAAGATCACCCTGGTGCAGTCCGACACCGCGAAGGTCCCGCGCGGGGTGGGCACCCTGGGGTCGCGGTCGCTGCAGACCGGCGGCAGCGCGATCCACAGCGCCAGCGGTGAGCTGGTGCAGCGGGCCCGCGAGATCGCCGCGCACCTGCTCGAGGCCGGCGTCGACGACATCGAGCTGACCGAGCAGGGCCTGGGCGTCAAGGGCGTCGCGGACAGGGTCGTGTCCTGGAGCCAGGCCGCTGCGGCCGCGGAGGACGGCACCGGGAGCCCGGACGGCACGGCCTCGGCGCTGCGCGAGGAGCTGGACTTCAAGCAGGGCCAGTCCAGCTTCCCGTTCGGCTCGCACATCGCGGTGGTCGAGGTGGACCTCGACACCGGCTTCGTCACCCAGCTCCGGCACGTCGCCGTCGACGACTGCGGCAGGATCCTCAACCCGATGCTGGTCGAGGGCCAGCAACACGGCGGGATCGCCCAGGGCATCTCGCAGGCGTTGTTCGAGCTGGTGTCCTACGACGAGGACGGCAACCCCACCAGCGGCAACCTGGCGTCCTACGCGATCCCGACCGCCGCGGACCTGTGCTCGTTCGAGGCCTCGACCACCGAGACGCCGACCCCTCTCAACCCGCTGGGTGCCAAGGGGATCGGCGAGTCCGGCACGATCGGCTCGACACCGGCGGTGCACAACGCCGTGGTGGACGCGCTGTCGCACCTCGGGGTGCGGCACGTCGACATGCCGCTCACCCCGCAGGCGGTGTGGCGGGCGGTGCGGGCGGCGTCGTGAGATCGCCCGACCCGGTCGTGCCCCCGGCCGTCGGGGAGTCGTCGCCGGTGGCGGGCCGGTGTGGTCGATCGGGCTCGCGGTTGTGCCCCGGGGGATCGGACGGCGCCTCGTCGCGGTCCGCGGCCGGGAGGGCCCCGGACCGCTGGTCGATCAGCTCGCCGAGGTAGCGCAGGACCACCGCCGCGGCGGCCGTCACGGGCACCGACAGGAACGCACCGGCGATGCCGAACAGCGTGCTGCCGGCGGTGACGGCGAGCAGCACCACCGCGGCGTGCAGGCCCAGGCTGCGCGACTGCAGGATCGGCTGCAGCACGTTGCCCTCGATCTGCTGCACCGCGAGCACGATCAGCAGCACGATCACCGCGGCGGTGAACCCGTTGCTGACCAGCGCGACCAGCACGGCCAGCGCGCCGGCCACGACCGCGCCGACGATCGGGATGAACCCGCCCAGGAACGTGATCACCGCCAGCGGCAGCGCGAGCGGCACCCCGATGATCAGCAGACCGGCGCCGATCAGGACGGCGTCGGCGAGCGCGACGATCGCCTGGGTGCGGATGAACTCGCTGATCGTGACCCAGATCCGGCGCAGCACCTCGGCGATGTGCCCGCCGGGCCCGTCCCCGGCGACCCGGCGCACCCAGGGCAGGAACCGCGGGCCGTCCTTGACGAACAGGAACGTCAGCACGAGCGTCAGCAGCGTGGTCACCAGCCCGGAGGCCAACGACCCGACCGTGGTCAGCACGTTCGCCGCGATGACGGACACGCTGGACTGCAGCCGGTCGGTCACGGTCCGCACGACCGTGTCCAGCTGGGACTGCCCGAGGTTGAACGGGGGGCCGTTGAGCCAGGCGCCGATCGCCTCGATACCCGCGGACACGTTGACCGCGATGTCGGAGACGCTGCCCGACACCGAGGTCCCCACGACGGTGATCAGCCCGGCGACCACGCCGAGCCCGGCCAGCACCACGATCCCGGACGCGAGCGCGGGCGGGACGCGGTGACGGCGCAGCCATGCCGCCGGTGGCCACAGCACGGTGGCGACCAGGACCGCCATCAGCACCGGGAACACGATCGACCACAGCTGGGCGACCAGGACGCCGAGCAGCGCGACACCGGCCGCGGTGAGTAGCAGCCGCACGCTCGCGCGGGCCGTCCAGGACAGCCCCCGGCCGATCACCCGGCCGCGGTCGCCGGCCGGTGCCTCGGTGCCCACACGACCCTCCTCCGCCCGAGAAGGGCGCACGGTCCGCACACCCCGCCGGGCGTCCGGGCGCCCGGGTCACCGGGTGTGCGGTGTGCCGGGAGCGGGCCGGAGCCTAGCCCCCGGGTGCGGCCTGCGCAGAGGTGGTCGGCGCGCCCGGGGACCCCGGGGCGCGGCCCGTGACCGGCGGGGCCTGCGCGATCACTCCGGGCCGGTGAAGAACTCCAGTGCGATGTTGTCGGGGTCGCGGAAGGAGACACCGCTGCCGTAGTGCGCCTTCTTCACACCGCCGTTGGCGACGCCGAGCTCGTCGAGCTTGGCGGCCCACTGCTCCAGCTCGGCGTGCGAGCCGACCGCGAACCCGACGTGGTCGAGACCGGTGCGGTGCTCGCTCGCGGCACCGCCGGACTCCTTGCCGTGGTGGGTGTGCAGGCCGAACAGCATGCCGCCGTCGAGGGCGAAGACGGTGTGGTGGAACTGACCGCCCTCCTCGTCCTCGTCCAGGACCGGGTCGGCGCCGAACAGGCGGCTGTACCACTGGGTGCTGCGTTCGAGGTCGCTGACGGTGATCGCGACGTGCTGCAGACCGGGAAAGGCCACGAGGAGGCTCCTTTGCCTAGAGGGGTGCTCCGGCGCCGGTGAGTCCGGCACCGATGCGGACATCGCCGTATGTCTATCAGCCCGCACGGGCGGGCGGGAGACGATCCGTCGGCCTCCTGCCGTGGACCCCTCCGGTCGGACGCCGGGGCCTGTCCGACCGGTCAGGGGGCCGGCCGCTCCGGGTAGCCCAGGGGCGTCCGGTCGCCCTCCCAGCCCCACCGCTGCACCCGGGTCCCCGCGGTGTCGTAGGCGTCGCGCGCGATCGGGTAGCCGACCCGTACCAGCGACCCCCAGTCGGCGTAGGCCGGGCTGCTCTGCGAGCCCTCCAGCCGCGTCGGCACGACGCTCTCGCGGGCCAGGTCCGACATCGGCGCGAAGCTGCCGCCGATGCCCTCGACGAACGTCGCCTCGCCGGAGAAGCCGATGTTCGCCGGTGCCTTGAGCAGCGTCCCCGGCGCCTGCGCGAGTCCGCCCGCGACGCGCGGGCTCTCCCGCACGCAGGGCGCCGACCAGAGCAGGGTCCAGTCGACGAACACCGGGCCGCCCCGGTCGAGCTGCCCCCGCACGGGCACCACGTCGCGCAGCCGCGGCCCGGTCACCGCGATGAACCCGCCGGCATCGGTGGCGCCGTCGGTGGCCCGCACCCGGACCAGGTCGGCACCGGGCGGGATCGCCGACGGGGCCAGGTGCAGCGGCCGCCACTCGTCGCGGAACAGCGGGCTGTCCTGCACGACCCGGTCGGTCGGGTACTCGGGCTGGGACTCCGGCGCGGTGGCGGTGTCGTCGAGGACCCGCTGCCCGACCGGCGTCTGCCGGCCCTGGTCGTCGCGGGCGAACTCCAGCGCCAGCCGGTTGCCCTGTGCCGTGCGGCCACTGACGTTGAGCGCGAGCTCCCGGTCGGCGGGCACCGTCGGCAGCACGAACCACTGGCTGGTCAGCGTCCCGGTCGAGATCGCCCCGTTCGCCGAGCTGCCCCACAGGAACGTCGAGGACCCCGACCCCGGTGGCGAGGGCGGCTTTCCGCGGTAGCCGCCGCCGGAGGTGAACCCGGTCAGCTCCGGTGTGCCCGGCCCGGGCGCCAGGGCCCCGCCGGGCACGTCGACCGTGCTGACGACGTCGTCGATGAGGCCGCAGGTGTCCTCGCCGCGCAGGTGTTCCAGCATCTGCCCGCCGACCGAGTAGCTCCCGGCCTGACGCCCGGGCGCGACGGCGAAGGAGTACAGCAGCACGGCGACGGTCGTGGCCGTCACGACGACGGCCAGCGCGCCGGGCAGCCGGACGAGCATCCGCGCGATGCCCGCGCGGCCGCCCCCGAAGCCCGGGAAGGGCAACCGCAGCGCCCCGGCCAGCAGGATCACCCCGGCCACCACCAGCCACGGCAACGGCGTGTTCAACGGCCGCCACGGCCCCGCCTCGTGCGGGACGCCGTAGTGCGCGTAGACGAACCAGGTGTTGCGACCGGCGTAGGCGAGCGCCGCGGCGACCACCACCGCGACCGCCCCGGCCCCGGCGGCCAGCCGCACCGCGGGCTGCCCGGCCCACGTCGCGGCCCGGCCCGGTCCGGCGGGCTGCTCCGCCCGCGCCCGCGCGGTGACGGCGAGCAGCACGACCCCCGCGGTCAGCGTCGCCGCGCCGGTCCCGGCCAGCGAACCGAAGTAGTGCGTCCATTTCGAGGGGGTCAGCCACAGCATCGCCATCCCGGCGAGGAGCCCGAGCACCGGGACCGGGACCGGGCCCATGCCGGGCAGCCGCCGCGCGCCGCGGGCCAGCAGCGGCAGCACCGCGACCAGCAGCGCGAGCGTCAGCAGCACCGGCACCCGCCGACCCAGCCCGCCCTGCTCGCTGTCGAAGGCGAGCAGGTACTCGTAGCGCTTGATCTCGTTGTACCAGGCCACGTTCGGGCCGTAGAAGGCGTGCATCTCGGTCGCCCGCGACACCGTGTACCAGCTCTGACCGGCGAACATCACGACCAGGCCGACACCGGCCAGCGCCGCGGTCGCGGCCGTGACGGCTCCGGCGCGCACCAGCGCGGTGACGCCCCCGGCGCCGCCCCGGACCAGCCGCCACAGCCGCGGCAGCGCCACGAGCACCGGGCCCACCGCGGCCACCGACGACGGGGTGGTCGCCAGGGCGACCCCCAGGGCCAGGGCGGCCAGCCCGAGCCAGGTCAGCCCGGCCCGCCCCTGCCGGTGGGCGGCGCGCAGCACGAACGCGAGCACCGCCGTCACCGACACCGCGGCGAACGGTTCCGGTCGTACCCCCAGGTCGAAGGGCATCCACCAGATCAGCAGGGTGCCGGCGAGCAGCAGCCGGACCCCCACCGACCGCGCGTGCCGGGGCAGCAGCGCCGGCAGGGCGACCCGGCTGAGCAGCAGCCAGACCAGCAGCCCGCAGACCAGGCTGGGCACCCGCAGCGCGAGCGGGTTCGCGCCGGCCTCCACCAGGGGCTGGACCAGCCGCAGGACGAACGTGAACGGCGCCTCGGAGGCGTTCTCCCAGCGGTAGTAGTTGGTGAACGCGTCGCTGCCGGCGGCGTTGCGGACGATGCCCTCGGTGAACCCGTCGTCGGTGGTCAGCGGACCGATCACGGTCCAGACCCCGAGGACCGCCAGCACGCCGAGGTCGGCGGTCCGGCGGGCCCAGGCCCGAGGCGAGAGCGCCGCGGCGACGCGGGCCCGCCAGAGCCTCGCCGCCGACTCCCGGGAACGGCCGCGTGTGCCGCGCCGGTGCCGGTCGGCCCACGCGAGCAGCGCCAGGGACCCGGCGGCCAGCAGCAGCTGGGTCAGCTGCAGCGCGGTCTTGGTGCCGGTCGGGGTGACGTCGAACCAGTCCGCGGCGCGGGCGACGACCTGCAGCCCGGAGGCGTCGGGGCCGGAGAGGTCGGTGGTGAACGCGCTGACCGAGCGCACCCGCGCACCGGGCACCGTCACCGGGTCGGCGGTGCCGGGGCGCAGCACGGTCCCGGCGCCGTCGGCGTCGAGCCGGAGACCGCAGGAGTCCCCGGCCGGAACCGGCTCCCGGTACACCTGACGGCCGCCGACCAGCACGATCAGCGCACCGTCGGCGGTGGACACGGTGAACCCGGTGGTGTCGGCCCCGGGCATGTCCGAGGCCACCAGCGAGGTCGGTGCGTTCCGGGCGAGCCCGGCGCGCACCACCGGGCACGGCACGGTCACCCGCACCGACTCCGGGGCGTAGGGGACGAAGAACGCCGTCGTCGACGCCGGTTCCTGCCCGGCCTTCGGCCAGGTGACGGTCGTGTCGTGGTCCATCACCGGGGCGAACGGCACCAGCACTGCCGCCAGCAGGCCGAGTACCCCGGCCACCAGCGTCGCCACGGTCAGGAACGTCGAGCGCGGGTCGGTGCTCATCGGGTCCAGTCAACGATGCGCCGCCACCACCGGTGACGGCGGGTCGGTCAGGAGGCGATGACCGGCACGGTGTGCCAGCCGGTGGCGCCGTCCGGGATCGAGACCTGCTCGACCGAGGTCTGCAGGTAGCCCGACCTGTCCAACGCCCGGACCTGCAGCTGGTGCCGACCCGCGGGCAGGGTCATGGTGGTCCGCCACATCCGCCAGGTGTCCACGTTGACCTCGGCGGCGAGCTCGGCCTGCTGCCAGCGGCCGCCGTCGACCCGGACCTCGACGCGCTCGATCCCCCTGCGCTGGGCCCACGCGGTGCCCGCGACGACGACCTGCCCGGCCCGCACGCGGGCGTCGGGCTTCGGGACGTCGATCCGGGACTGGGTCTTGACCGGGGCCTCCTGGGCCCAGTCGCGCTCCTCCCAGTACGGGGTCCGCGCGGCCCAGGTCGTCACCTCCATGTCGGTGATCCACTTGCAGCCGGAGACGTAGCCGTAGAGCCCGGGCACGACCATCCGGACCGGGAACCCGTGCTCGACCGGCAGCGGCACACCGTTCATCCCGATCGCGAGCACGGCGTCGCGGCCGTCGGTCAGCGACGCCACCGGGGTGCCGGTGGTGAACCCGTCGACGCTGGTGGAGAACACCTGCTGGGCGCCGGGACGGACGCCGGCCTCGGCCAGCAGGTCGGCCAGCGGCACGCCGGTGAACACCGCCGTCGACATCAGGTATCCGCCGACGGGGTTGGACACGCACGTCATCGTGATCGGTGCCTCGACCAGCCGCCGGGCGCGGAGCTGGTCGAAGGACAGGTTGATCTCCCGGTCCACCATGCCGTGGATGCGCAGCGACCAGGAGTCCGCCCGGACCTGCGGGAGCTGCAGCGCGGTGTCGATCCGGTAGAAGTCCTCGGTGCGGGTGACGATCGTCGGCGTGCCGCTCGCGGCGAAGTCGGCGCCGGCCGGGATCAGCGGCGCCGGGGTCGGTGCGGCGGGCAGCGCGCCCACCGACTCCCGGGAGGCCTCGACGGCGCCGCCGCTGCCGAGCACGCGCCCGATCACGCCGGCCAGGACGGTGCCGGCGAGCACGCCACCGGTCAGCGCGACGGCGCGACGCCGGGCCACCCCGGCCTCGGCGGTGCGGTCCGGGTCGCCGGTGGCCGCCGCGGCGGCGGCCGAGGTGAGCGCGGCCCGGTGCAGCACCACGAACGTCGCGACCCCGGTCACCAGTGAGGCGAACGGGGGGATCAGGTCCACGCCGCCGAAGGTCGGCGCGAGCACCGCGCACAGCCCCGCGACCAGGCCCATGGCCACGATCACCGTGAGGCCCGGCCCCGGACGGCGGCGGCTGGCCAGGCCGGCGCCCACCGCCAGCGCCGCGATCACCACGGCCATGCCGGTCAGCAGGGCGACCTTGTCGTAGGTGCCGAACGTCGCGATCGCGAACTGCTTGAGCCACTCCGGGGTGAGCCGGATGAACTGGTTGCCCACGGCCAGGAACGGCGACGCGGGCGGGTTGATCAGACCGGCGACCAGGTCGCCGACCGCGAGCGCGGAGCCGACCCCCAGGACGCCCAGTACGACGGCCCACCGACGCGACAGCGACGCGGGGCGGGTCTCGGTGGGAGGTGGCGGGGCCGTGGTGGTCATGTCCCGGTGTTCGTACGCCGGGCCCGTGAGGGTCGACCGATTTCGGGATGGATCGGTGGCGGACGGGTGACGGCCCGGCCCCGGGCCCGGCACGGGTCAGGGCATCCCCATCGGCACGTGCGCGCCCAGGCCCTTCTCCGCCGCGGCGGTACGGACGGCGTCGATCACCAGGTGCAGCGCCGAGCGGCGGGCCGAGCGGGTGCGGTAGGCGACCGAGACGGTCCGGGTCAGCGCGTCGCCGAGGGCCACGACGTCGATCCCGGGCGGGCGCAGTGCCAGCCCGAGGTCCGAGACCAGGGTGACGCCCAGGCCGGCCGACACCATCGCCAGCGCGGTGGCCTGTTCCTCGACCTCGTGGTTGATGCGCGGTTCGAACCCGCTGCTCTGGCAGGCCAGGCGGGCGGCGTGCCCGAAGTGCGAGCGCGGCCCGGACAGGATCCACGGGTGGTCGGCCAGCTCGGGCAGCGTGACGCTGGCCGCGGGCACGGCACCGGCCGGGACGGCGGCGTAGAGACGCTCGACGGCGATCACCGCCCGTTCCAGCCCGGGGTCCCAGGGCATCGGGTAGTTCGCGTAGTCGAGGACGAAGGAGAAGTCCAGTGCCCCGTCGCGGACCGCGCCCGCGGTGTCCTCGGGGGCGAGCTCGCGGGTGCGGACCTCGATCCCGGGGTGGGTGGTCGCCAGCGCGGTGAGCGCGGCCGGCAGCAGCCCGGAGGCGACGGATGCCCACACGCCCGCGGTCAGCCTGACCGAGATCGACTCGCTGGCCTCCTCGAGCGCCAGGGTCGCCCGCTCCACCGAACTCAGGATCTCCTCGGCGTGGTCGGCGAGCAGCACGCCCAGATCGGTCAGCTGCACCCGCCGACCTAGCCTTTCGAACAGCTTCGCGCCGACGTCGCGTTCGAGCTGGGCGAGCTGCTGGGAGACCGCGGAGGCGGTGTAGTGCAGAGCGGTGGCCGCGGCGGTCACCGTGCCACGGCGATGTAGCTCACGCAGCATCCTCAGCCTCGGCAGCGACAGCTCCATGAGCTGCAGCGTAGGCGTTGTACAGCAACCGTGAACGTGACTCTTAATGATCCGTAAATGGACGCCGGTCACGGCACGGCCGCAGTCTGGGCTCACCGGCGAGAGACCGCCGCTCGCGGACAGCGCAGTCCGGCCGATCACTCCTGGTACACGCCTCCGGCCCCCGGCGGTCGAGTACTCGTGCGAGGCGACGGCGGTCTCGAAGATCGGCCCGAACGCGCTCGATGAGTACGAAGTGGAGGTGGGTTGTCATGACCACGATGCAGAACCCGATGGAGCACACCGGTGCCGCGATCAGCAGCCTCGTGCCCCAGCAGACCGGATTCGACACCGCGACGACCCGCGCCGAGCCCTACATGCGGGTCCAGTGGACCGACCCGGTGACCGGGGCCGTCGGCTACCTCGTCGTGCACACCCTCCGCGCGGGCCTGGCCACCGGCGGCACCCGGATGCGCGCCGGCTGCACGATGACCGAGGTCGAGGATCTCGCCCGCGGCATGGCCAACAAGACCGCCACGTTCGACCTGCCCGTCGGCGGCGCCAAGGGCGGCGTCGACTTCGACCCGAAGGACCCCCGCGCCGTCGAGGTCCTGGAGCGCTTCTGCGAGGCCATGCGCCCGTGGATCGACGCGCACTGGGTGACCGCGGAGGACCTCGGGGTCCCGCAGCACCTGATCGACGAGGTGTTCGCCCGCCTCGGGCTGGGCCAGAGCTACCACGCCGCGATCCGCCGCGCGGCCGACCCGACCGCCACCATGGAGCGGGTGCACGCCGGCCTGAACGCCGCCGTCCCCGGCGACATGCTGCTCGGTGACGTGATCGGCGGCTACGGCGTCGCGCACGCCTGCATCGCCGCGGCCGTCTCCTGGGGCCAGGCCCCGGCCGACACCTCCGTCGCCATCCAGGGCATCGGCACGATGGGCGGCGGCGCCGCCTGGTACCTGCACGAGGCCGGGATGAAGGTCGTGGCCGTCGCGGACGCGGCCGGCACGCTCTACCAGCCCGCCGGGCTCGACATCCCGACGCTGCTCGACCTGCGCGACGCCTACGGCGAGGTCGACCGGACCCGCCTGCCCGAGGACGTGCAGCAGCTGCCGCGCAACGCGGTGATGGCCGCCGACGTCGACATCCTGGTCCCGGCCGCGATCTCCTACGCGATCACCCCGGACAACACCTACGACGTCGCCGCGCGGGTCGTCGTGGAGGCGGCGAACGCCGCCACCACCCCCGAGGCCGAGGCCATGCTGGCCGCGCGCAACATCCCGGTGCTGCCGGACTTCGTCGCCAACGCCGGCGCCGTGGCCTGGGCCTGGTGGCTGCTGCTGGGCGAGGTCGACGACGACCCGGACACCTCGTTCGACCGCCTGCGCACGGTGATGCACGCCAAGGTCTCGCAGCTGCTCGCCCGCTGGGCCGACGAGGGCGTCACCCCCCGCCAGACCGGCCACGAGTTCGCCGCCGCGCACGCGAACGACAACACCGGCGAGGTCGTCATCCCCTGATCCCGGTGGCGGGCCCGGGCGTGGTCGCGAGGTGCATCCACGTCCGGTACGTCCACGCCTCGTACTCCGCCGGCGTCCAGCCCAGCGTCCGGGTGATCAGCAGGTAGGTGTCGGCCGTGCCGAGCAGTGCGGTCGTGGCACCGGCCCACTCCGGGTCCGCCCCGGGATGCAGCAGCCCGTCGGCGGCCAGGGCCGTCCAGAACTCCCGGATCAGGCGGACGGTCATCTCCCGCCCGGCCTGCGCCGCCGCGGCGACGTCGGGCTCGACGGGCTCGGCCTGCCCGGTCACGGCCAGCAGCGGCCCCACGCGCTGCATCAGGGCCCGGCTGCCGGAGGCCTGCGCGGCGACCCGCTCGTGCAGCGTCGGGGCGGTCATCGCGGTGACCGACCAGTCCCGGTGCGCCACGTCGATCGGCAGCGTGTCCCCGACGATCGCGACGTCGACCACCCGTCGCAGCAGCGCGGCCTTCGTCCCGAACCGGACGTAGACCGTCCGCGCACCGACCCCGGCCGCCCGGGCGACGTCGGCCAGCGTGGTGCCCTGGTATCCGCGCTCGGGGAACAGCTCGGTGGCGGCGGCGATGACGCGCGCCTCGGTGCGGGCGGCTCGGCCGTTCGGCGTCTTGACCTCGTCGGACACGAGATGCAGTCTAACTGCACATCAGGACTTGCAGTACGACTGCATATGTGGAGGACGACATGGGAGACGCCGACGCCCCGGTACTGGCCGGGATCCATCACGTGAAGCTGCCGGTGACCGACCTCGCGCGGTCCCGGGCCTGGTACGGGTCCCGCCTGGGTTACCGGGTCACCGTGGAGTTCGTCGAGAAGGGCGTGCTGATGGGCGTGGTCATGGCGCACCCGAACGGCGGTCCCGACCTGGCGCTGCGCCTCGATCCGGACCGGGCACGCGCCGCGGCGGGGTTCGACTACTTCGCGATGGGTGTCCCGGACCGGGACGCCATCGAGGCACTGGCCGAGTGGCTGACGGGTCTGGGGGAGGAGCACGCCGGCGTGTTCTCGGCGTCGATCGGCTGGATCCTGCCGATGCTGCACGATCCGGACGGGCACGAGGTGCGCTTCTACACGATCGCCCACCACCGTGAGCTGGACCCGGACGACGTCTTCGTGATCGAGAACCCGCGGGAGGCCTCCGAGCGGCAGGTGGCGGCCGGAGGGCAGTAGCGGCGTCGACGGACCGGGACGGGCAGGTGGGCGCCGCGGAGCGAGGCGCCCACCTACGATCGGTGCATGCCCGGACCCCTGACCGGCCTGCGGGTGATCGACGCCGCCACCCTGGCCGCCGGTCCGCTGATCGCCACCTGGCTCGGCGAGCACGGCGCCGACGTGATCAAGATCGAGCAGCCGGACGGCGGCGACCCGCTGCGCCAGTGGGGCGCCCAGCGCGACGGCGTCGGGTTGATGTGGAAGAGCCTGGGTCGCAACAAGCGCTCGGTCACGCTGAACCTGCGCGAGCAGTCCGGGCGCGACCTGCTGCGCGAGCTCACCGACACCGCCGACGTCGTGGTGATGAACCTGCGCCCGTCCACGCTCACCAGGTGGGGGATCGACCACGCGGCGCTGTCGCGACGCAACCCCGGCCTGGTCATGGTGCACGTGACCGGCTACGGGGAGGGCGGGCCCAAGTCCGACCGTCCCGGGTTCGGCACGCTCGGCGAGGCGATGAGCGGGTTCGCCCACCTCACCGGCGAGCCGGAGGGCCCGCCGACGCTGCCCTCGTTCATGCTCGCCGACGGCGTCGCGGCGCTGACCGCCACCTACGCGGTGATGATGGCGCTCTACCACCGCGACGTCCGCGGCGGGGCGGGGCAGCTGATCGACATCAACCTGATCGAACCGCTGGCGCGGCTGATCGAACAGCCGGTGCTGACCTACGACCAGCTCGGCACGGTGCCCGCCCGCACCGGGAACCGCTGGGACATCAGCGCCCCGCGCAACACCTACCGCACCTCCGACGGGAACTGGCTGGCCATGTCCGGCAGCGCACCGTCGATCGCGATGCGGGCCCTGCGCGCCGTCGGCCGCCCGGAGCTGACCGAGGACCCGCGCTTCGCCGAGGCTCAGCAGCGCCTGCGCCACGCGCCCGCGATCGACGCCGTGATGGCCGAGTGGATCTCCACGCACACCCTCGACGAGGCGATGGACGTGTTCGAGGAGGCGAACGTCGCCGCCGCGCCGGTCTACGACGCGGCGCAGCTCCTGGCGGACCCGCAGATCGTCGCCCGCGGGATCTACCCGAACCTGCCGGATCCGCAGCTGGGATCGATGCGGGTACAGGCCCCGGTGCCGCGGTTCTCCGCGACCCCTGGCGGTATCGACCACCTCGGCCCGGAGCTGGGGGAGCACAACGACGAGGTCTACGGCGGCCTGCTCGGCATCGACGCCGAACGCCGTCGCGCGCTGCACGAGCAGGGAGTGATCTGAGGACGCCGGTACGCGCTCGGCGCAGCGAGCCGGCCACCCCGGCCAGGCAGAAGGAGCAGGTCGCCGCGGCCGGACGGAACGCCGACGAGGTCAGGATCCTCCTCCGGCGGCTGCGACGGGTTCGTGCTCGCCGCGACACACCTGCCGGGCGCGTTCGAGGAGTTCGTGCGGATGGTGGTCCCGGTGCTGCAGGAACGCGGCCTGTTCCGGCGCGAGTACGCCGGGCCTACGCTGCGCGACCAGCTGGGCGTGCCCCGCCCCCGACCCGTGCGCCCCGGACCCGGCCCCACGGCTTGTACCCGGCCAGCAGCACGGCCAGCACGAGCCCGGCCGGGGACACGATCGGCGGGTAGACGATCCGGTCCGGGGTGAACCCGTCCGGGATGCCGGCCGCGAGGTTGCGTCCGTGCTCCGCGGCGTCGGAGACGCCCGGCCACAGCGCGACCACGATCAGCGTGCTGAACACGACGTTGATCGCGAACTTGATCGCCACCCACCAGTACCGGACGACGCCCCAGCGGCTGTGGACCGACAGCACCAGGCCGCTGAGCAGGCAGACCAGCGACGCGGTCAGCATCGGCCAGAGCAGCAGCGGCAGTGCCTGCAGGGCGATCGCGGCCGTCGCGGGCGCAGCCAGGAGCCCGGTCACGACCAGCACGGCGAGGACCACGTCGATGCCGATCCAGGCGCCCATCGAGATCAGGTGCGCGGCCAGGACGGCCCTGCGGACCGGCGGGCGCAGCCGCCGGGCCGTGGCGGGCGCATCGCCGGACGCGCGGCGGGAGATCGCTGTGCTCGTCTCGCTCATCTCGTGGCTCCGGTCCTGCGTGGTGGTCGGCGGGGGCGCCCACCGGGGCGCGCCGGTCACCACGGTGCCCGGACCGGGCGTGCCGGTCGTCCTCCCGGCGGAGACACCTGCGCTACCCCGCGGGGCGCAGCCGGACGCCGCGCCCCTTCTCCCCGGCGACCGGCCCCGGGCCCCGGGGGCGGGTGGACCGCCTGCGCGCGGGGGTGCGATCGCCGGGTTCCGGCCCCGGCTCAGCCGACGTAGCCCTGACGCATGTCCCGCACGATCCGCGGGTGGTCCAGGGTGGTGGGTGGTAGCTGCTGCGGTCGCCGGTCGCGTGGGAACACGGCGGCGGCCGCCAGCACCGCGTTGTCGAGGTAGCGCATCTCGGGAGCCCGTGGGGACAGCCGGAGCGGGGGAGGGCCGGGCCCGGCCCGGGCGAGCGCGAAACCCCAGTCCCCGAAGCTCGGGACGTGCAGGTGGTAGGGCGTGACGGCGAGCCCCGCCGACCCGATCGTGGACACCGTGCGCCAGTACGCGGTCGGGGTCGAGTAGGGGCTGCCGGCCTGCACCACCATCAGGCCGGCCGGGTTCAGCGCCGAGCGCACCAGACCGTAGAACTCGGTGGAGTAGAGCCGGCCCAGCGCCGGAGTGTCCGGGTCCGGCAGGTCCACGACCGCCGCGTCGAAGGCCTGCGGTCGGCCCGCGCCAGGGGCTATCCGTTCCCGCAGCCAGCGGAACGCGTCGTCGACGACGACGTGCATCCGCGGGTCACGGAGGGCGTCGTGGTTCAGCCCGGCCAGCCGCGTGCGGGCCAGCTCCAACACCGCCGGGTCCAGCTCCACCTGCACCACCTCACGCACCGACGGGTGGCGCAGCACCTCGCGTGCGGCCAACCCGTCGCCGCCGCCCACGATCAGGACCCGGCGGGGGTCCCGGGCCAGCGCCGGGTGCACCAACGTCTCGTGGTAGCGGTACTCGTCGATGCTGGAGAACTGCAGGTCGCCGTCGAGGTAGAGGCGCACGTCGCCGGACCGCTCGGTCAGTACGACCTCCTGGTAGGCCGAATGCTCCGCCACGACCACGGGATCGGCATAGAGCCGCTGGCGCGCGCTCACCTCGATGTCCGCCGCATTCAGGATCAGCCCGCCGAGCAGGGCGGCGGAGACCAGCAGCGCCGCGGTCGCCGCCCACCGGGCCGCCCGGCTCATCCGGGGACGCAGCAGGACGCCTGCCAGTACCGCGGCGGCGACCAGGTTCACCATGCCGATCAGTGCGGCCCCCCGGATCTGCCCGGCCAGGGGAAGCAGCAGGAACGGCCACGCGAGTCCGCCCAGCAACGCCCCCGTGTAGTCCGCGGCGTTGAGGTTCGCCAGCACCCTGCCCGTGCTCGGGGCGTCCATCCCGGTGCGGCCCGAGGCCAGCAACGTCATCAGCAGCGGTACCTCGGCGCCGACGAGCGCGCCGAGCAGCGCGGTCGCCCCGACCAGCACGGCGGTGTCGGTGCCGTAGTAGGAGAACGTCACGTACAGCGTCACCGCGGACAGGCCGCCGAGCACGCCGAGCAGGATCTCCACGGCCACGAACACGGTGGCGGCGTACGCGAGCAGCGGCTTGACCAGCAGGGCGCCCACGCCCAGCGCGGCGACGTAGCCGGCCACGATCAGTGAGGTCTGGGTGATCCCGCCGCCGGTGAGGCTGACCGACAACGTGAGCAGCACCAGCTCGTAGGTGAGCCCGCACGCCGCGCACGCCGCGACGGCGGCGAGCAGCAGGGCTCGCCCGCGGCGACCACGGGCCACCGCCGGCAACGGATCGGTCGTGAGGCCTGCCATTTTCGTCAGCCTCCCACCGCCGCGACGCCGCGGCTCAGGACAGGGCGGCCGCGTTCACGGCGCCGATCGCGAGCAGGCTGATCCCGACCGCCCATGCCGCCCCGTTCATCCGCGGCTCGTTGACCAGGTTCCGCAGGTGACCGGGCACGAACACGTCGAGGAGTCGCAGCGCGAGGGCCTGCAGCACCACGCCGAGCATGCCGTAGACCGCCGAGTCGACCAGACCCTGCGCCAGCGAGTCGGCGCTGGTCAGGATCGCCGTCACGACGATGATCGCCAGTGCGAGGTGGTTGGCGCCGAGCAGGATCGCCGCGTTCGGGTTCCGGTCGGTGTAGACCTGCCTGCGCAGGTTGCCCGGGGTGAGCAGGTCGAGGGCGAGAAAGCCGAGACCCAGCACGATGAAGCCGATCAGGTAGAACAGCAGGGTGGCGACCACCCCCTGAGCGAGCAGCCCTCCCGAGACCGGCCCGAACTCCACGGCCAGATGCGTCGCGTCCACGTGTCACTCCTGCAGGTCGTTGGTGCGGCGAGGGCGGTCACTTCACGTCGCCCGGGCCGCCGCCGAGGCGGCCGGCGGCCGGCGAGCCCGGTCGGAAACCGGGCGACCGCAGAAAGAGGAAGCCACCGCGGCTGAACCGTCCGTCGAGGTCCTCGACGCGCACGGTGCTTCCGGTGGGGGCGCGGCTGACGATCACGATGTCGTCGTCGTAGCGCAGGTAGTCCGAGCCGCCGTTCGCCGTGCGGGCAGCCGGGGGGATCGCGTTCGTGATCCGGGCCGTCGTGCTGGCCACCGGCGCGGTCGAGGCGTAGACGGCGGTGTCGCCGATGCGGTCCTGCAGCCGGTAGGTGCTCGCGACGAGGTCGCGAACATCACGGCCGATGCCACAGCCGGCGAGTGCCAGGCCTGCCACCAGCAGGGTCGCGACCCGGCACCGGCGTGTCATCGCGGCGGTCCCGAGTGCAGGACGACGAGCTCACCGCGCGAGATCGACCGGCCGGTGGAGACCTCCCACGACTGGGTGGCGGCCCATCGCTCGAACGCGAGCAGGCCGGTGCCGTCGGCGGTCGCGTAGTCGGCGTAGTCCACCGACCCGGTCGCGGAGGTCCCGGTGGTGCCTTCGGCGGTGAACGACGCGCGGCCCCGCTCGATCTGCCGGTGCACCCGGTCATCGAGGACGACCTCGCCGTCCGGGGCGAGTCCGGCGTCCTCACGACGCATCCACAGGGTCATCTCCAGCTCGCCCTCGTCGTCCTCGACGGAGAGCCAGCGACGTCCGGTCGAGCCGTCCAGCAGATGCTCGCGCCAGTGCACCCCGCCCTCTTCCAGGACGATCGTGCCGCGCACCACGTGGTCGATCCCGGCATAGGTGACGATGTCGCCGACCCCGATCCGGTGCGGGTCGTAGAGTCCCGGCTGGTCGGCCAGCGGATCGACGCGCTCGGACCCCGATCCCTTCGTCGACGAGCGCGACCGCACCACCAGGAGGACCACGCCGACGAGAACGGCGACGGCCAGGACGCCGAGCAGGATCTCGATCATCGGGCTACTCCACGGTTCGGCGGGTGGTGGGGCCGACCGTATCGCCCCTGTCGCCCGTTCGGCTCAGCCCGGTCGTCGGTCTCCGCGTGCACGCGCCCGTGCGCGGAACCGTCACCGGGCGATGATTCCCGCGCACGACCGGGCCGCCCGGTGGTGGGATGTGCCCGTGGACCTCGACCGGCTCGACGAGCGGATCATCGCGCTGCTGGTGGCCGACGCCCGGCGCACCTACGCCGACCTCGGTGACGAGGTGGGCCTGTCCGCCCCCGCGGTGAAGCGCCGGGTGGACCGGCTGCGCGCCGGGGGCGCGGTCGCCGGGTTCACCGTGCGCCTGGACCCGGCCGCGCTGGGCTGGTCGGTGGAGGGCTACGTCGAGCTCCACTGCACGACGAGCACCCCGCCGGAGACGATCCGCGCGGCCGTCGCCCGGTTCCCGGAGGTCCTCGAGGCCAGCACCGTGTCCGGGGAGGCCGACGCCGTGCTGCGGCTGGTGGCCTCGGACATGCACCACTTCGAGCGGGTGCTGGAGCAGATCGGGGCCGAGCCGTTCGTGGCGCGGACGAAGTCGGTGCTGGTGCTCTCGCCGCTGATCCGCCGTCCAGCCGCGCCGCTGCCGCCCTGACCCGCCGCCGGAGACGCCGCAGCCGTGGTCGGCATGCCGGCCGGCCCGGGTCGCCGACCGGCACGCAACGGATCGCCGCCGTCGTCGCCGGGAACGCAACGGATCGCCGTCGATCGGCAACGGGACGCGATTGTCGCCGGGTCACGACGTTCCTAACGTGGGTGACACCGACGGCGACGACGCCGCCGATCCGTCCGGCCCCCTGGAGCGCACCCGTGACCGGCGTCCTGAGCACCCCGAGCACCGCCGGCGTCGCCGAGCGCACCGCCACCCGCCGCCGGTACCTGATGTGCCGCCCCGAGCACTTCGCCGTCGACTACGCCATCAACCCGTGGATGCACCCGGAGGTCCCCGTCGACCGCGACCTC
>CBIHNM010000008.1:0-33349 GCA_966211265.1 uncultured Pseudonocardia sp. | reverse complement strand
GTCTTCCCCAGCAGGGTCGCCCGCGGGTTGCCGGTCTTCTCGCCCAGGAACTCGAAGGAGACCGCGAGCGCGAGGAACTCGCCGAGGGAGTCCCAGCGCAGGTAGTTCTCCTTGACGAGCTGCTGCACGTGCTTCGGCGCCGAGCCGCCGGCGCCGGTCTCGAAGAGGCCGCCGCCCGCCATCAGCGGCACGATCGAGAGCATCTTCGCGCTGGTGCCGAGCTCGAGGATCGGGAAGAGGTCGGTCAGGTAGTCGCGCAGCACGTTGCCGGTGACCGAGATCGTGTCCTCGCCGGCCCGGGCCCGCTCCAGGGTGTAGCGGGTCGCGTCGGCCACGTCCCTGATCTCGATCGTGAGGCCGTCGGTGTCGTGCTCACCGAGGTACTCGCGCACCTTGGCGATCAGCTGCGCGTCGTGCGCGCGGGTCTCGTCGAGCCAGAACACGGCCGGGGCACCGGTGTCGCGCGCGCGGGCCACGGCCAGCCGCACCCAGTCCCGGATCGGGGCGTCCTTGGTCTGGCAGCCGCGCCAGATGTCGCCCTCGGCGACGGTGTGCTCCAGCCGCGCCGCCCCCGAGGAGTCGACGACGCGGACGGTGCCCGCGGCCGGGATCTGGAACGTCTTGTCGTGGCTGCCGTACTCCTCGGCCTTCTGCGCCATCAGCCCGACGTTGGGCGTGGTGCCCATCGTGGTCGGGTCGAACGCGCCGTGGGCCTGGCAGTGCTTGACGGTCTCGTCGTAGAGCGCGGCGTAGGAGGAGTCCGGGATGACGAACTTGGCGTCCTGCTGCGCGTCGCCCGAGTTCCACATCTGGCCGGAGGTGCGGATCGCGGCCGGCATCGAGGCGTCGATGATGACGTCCGAGGGCACGTGCAGGTTCGTGATGCCCTTCGACGAGTCGACCATCGCCAGCGACGGGCCCGACGAGTAGGCCGCGGTGATCGCGGACTCGATCGCCTCGCGCTTGTCGGCGGGCAGCTTCTCCAACGCGGTCAGGATCGAGGCCAGGCCGTCGTCCGGGCTCGCACCGACCGAGGCCAGGTCGTCGCCGTGGGAGGCGAACACGTCGCCGAAGTAGGCGCGCACCGCGTGCCCGAAGATGATCGGGTCCGAGACCTTCATCATCGTGGCCTTGAGGTGCACCGAGAACAGGACGCCCTTGCTCCTGGCGTCGGCGACCTGCTCGGCCAGGAAGGACCGCAGGGCCTCACGGCGCATCACGGCACCGTCGACGACCTCGCCGGCCAGGACCGCCAGGCCGTCCTTGAGGACGGTCACGGTGCCGTCCGCGGCGACGTGCTCGATCCGCAGCGTGTCGTCGGCGGCACTGGTGAACGACGTCTCGGAGTGCCGGAAGTCGCCGTCGGACATGGTCGAGACGTGCGATGCGGAGTCGGGCGACCACGCGCCCATCGAGTGCGGGAACTTGCGGGCGAAGTTCTTCACCGACGCCGGCGCGCGGCGGTCGGAGTTGCCCTCGCGCAGGACCGGGTTGACCGCGCTGCCCTTGACGGCGTCGTAGGCCTTGCGGGCGGCGCGCTCGTCGTCGGTCTGCGGGTTCTCCGGGTAGTCCGGGACGGCGTAGCCGGCGCCCTGCAGCTCGGTGATCGCGGCCTTGAGCTGCGGGATCGACGCGCTGATGTTCGGCAGCTTGATGATGTTCGCGTCCGGGGTCCTGGCCAGCTCGCCCAGCTCGGAGAGCGAGTCCGGGACGCGCCGGGCCTCGTCGAGCCGGTCCGGGAACTGGGCCAGGATGCGGGCGGCGAGCGAGATGTCGCGGGTCTCCACATCGACCCCGGCCTTGCCGGCGAACGCCTCGATGACCGGAAGGAACGAGTGCGTGGCCAGTGCCGGCGCCTCGTCGGTGTAGGTGTAGATGAGCTTCATCGTTGCTTCAGGCCTGCCTCTGGCTCGTCGGGAGGACGGACGGGGGGCCGTGCGCCGGCGGATCCGTCGGACCTGAGGGCGTCGCGGGGACGGCCCACGGGCGTCGGCAGGCGTCGGCGCTGCCCCGCTGGGCACACGCTATCGGTTGGGCACCCGCGCGCGCGTGCAGGAGTAACCGGACCCACGTGCGGGGGTGACCGGCGGGCGGCGCGGCGGAGCTGACCGCAGCGGGCACGAACACCGTCGACACCACCGAGCGGAGGACTCGATCCGGCGCCGGCTCCGATACCGTGGGTGGCCCCGGCTCCCGGCGGGGGAGTGGAGGAGCGCGGTCGATGTCGAACAGGTTCACCCTGCCCGGGCTGAACAAGTCCTGGCTCACCGGCTGGCCGCTGGTCGGGGTCCTCGGCGTCGGCCTGGCCCTGGTGGCACTGCTCTACGGCGGTGCCACCGACGACCTGGACAACGCGTGCACGATGACGGTCCAGGCGGACCGGGTTCCGGTCCGGCCCACCCCCGGCACGGCCGATGCACCGACCGCGACCCTGAGGAAGGGGACCGAGGTCGCCGCGCAGCCGGTCACCGACAGCGGTTACCGCAAGCTGAACGACGGCGGCTGGGTGCCGGTCGCCGGCGTGGCCGCGACCGCCGGCAGCGTGTGCTGAGCGGAGCGCGCACCGCCGTAGGGCCCACCCCGTTGCTGCGATCGGACGCGCCGTGCGTCAGGGTGGTCGCATGCCGACCGTGAGTACCGCCAACGTCAACGGTGTGCGGGCGGCCACCGGCAAGGGCCTGCTCGAGTGGATCTCCGGATCGGACGCCGAGGCGATCTGCCTGCAGGAGGTCCGGGCGCTGCCCGACGAGGTCCCGCCCGCACTGACCGAGGTGCTCGCCGAGCACGGCTGGTGGCTCACCCTCGCCCCGAGCGAGACCGTCAAGGGGCACAGCGGCGTCGCCGTGCTGACCCGCACCGAGCCCGAGGCCGTCCGCATCGGGTACGGCGACGACGAGATCGACCTGCAGGGGCGCTACCTCGAGGTGGACCTGCCCGAGCTGACCGTCGCGTCGCTGTACCTGACCAAGGGCGTCACCGGCACCGACAAGCAGACGGCCAAGGACCGCTTCCTGGACTCCTTCGGCGCCTACCTGCGCACGGCGTACGACCGCAGCGCCGCCCTCGGCCGGGAGATGCTGGTCTGCGGTGACTGGAACATCGCGCCCACCGAGCTCGACCTGCGGAACTGGAAGGGCAACCGGAACAACTCCGGGTTCCTGCCGCACGAGCGCGAGTGGTGGGCCGGGCTGGTCGGGCACGGCTGGGTGGACGTGGTGCGCGGCCTGCACCCCGACGTCGACGGGCCGTACTCGTGGTGGACCTACCGCGGTCGCGCGTTCGACAACGACGTCGGCTGGCGGATCGACCACCAGATGGCCACCCCGGGACTCGCCGCCCGGGCCAAGGACGCCCTGGTGGAGCGCGCCCCGAGTCACGACCGGCGCTGGTCCGACCACGCCCCGGTCACCGTCCGGTACGAGCCGTCGTGAGCCGCAGCCGGGTCGTCGGCGGGCGCTACCTGCTGCTCGCCGAGATGGAACGCAGTGGTTTCGGACGGTCCTACCGGGCCGAGGACCGGATCACCGGACGCCACGTCGCGGTGATCGAGATCCGGCTGTCCGCCGTGTCCGAGGAGGTCGGCCCGCCGGGACACCCGTCGAAGCGGCGGCGCGACGAGCCCCGGGACCGCCTGCTGCACGAGGTCCGGGCGGCCGGACGGATCCGCCATCCCGGTGTCGTGCCGGTGCAGGACCTGGTCACCGACCAGCTCCCGGACGGGAGCCTGCGCGAGCACCTGGTCACCGAGCTGCCCGACGCCCGCCCGCTGTCCGCGCTCGTCGGCGGCGGGCAGCTGCCCCCGCGCCGGGTCGCGGCGATCGGACGTGACGTGCTGGCCGCGCTCGGGGCGGTGCACGAGAGCGGTGTCGCGCACGGCGGCCTGAACCCGGACTGTGTCCTGGTCGAGCAGTCCGGGCGGGCGCTGGTCACCGACATCGGCCTGGCCCGTGCGGTCGGGCCGGGGGACGCCCTCGGGCACGGGCCCGACCCCGACGGGTTCGTCGCGCCGGAGCGCCGCGCGGGCGGGCCCGACTCGCCGGCTGCGGACCTGTGGGCCCTGGGCGCGGTGCTGCACCACGCGACCGGCCGCCGTCCGCCGTCGAACGGGCCGCTGGCCGAGACGATCACCGGTCTGACCGCGGCCGACCCTGCCGAGCGGATGACCCCGGCCGAGGCCGACGCGCTGCTCGAACGCGCCTCCCGTCCCGTCCCGGCCGCGGGGGACCTGGGGCGTTCGCGCACGCTGCTGCTGGTCGTGGCCGCGATCCTGCTGGTCGCGGTCGTGGTGATGGTCGTGCTGGCACTGGCCTGAGGGCGCCCCCGCGGAACGGACCCGGGCACCGCCCGAGGTCCGGGGCCCCCGGGCCGGTCGTTACCCGCTCGACGCGCTCGGCAGGATGGGCCCATGGCGACCTCAGGATCCGAGCACCCGAGCGTGACGCGGGTGAAGGACGCGCTCGCCGCGGGTGGCGCCGCGCGGGCGAGCATCGACGGGCTGCGGATCCTCCCGGGCGCGGTGACCACCGCCGCCGCGGCGGCCGAGGCGGTCGGCGTCGCGGTCGGGCAGATCGCGAACTCGCTCGTGTTCGACGCCGGCGGCGAGCCGCTGCTGGTGCTGACGTCCGGGGCGCACCGGGTGGACACCGGGAAGGTCGCGGCGCTGATCGGGACGCCCGAGCTGCGCCGGGCGAGCAAGGAGTTCGTCCGGGAGGCGACCGGCCAGGTGATCGGCGGGGTGGCCCCGGTCGGGCACCCCGCGCCGCTGCGCACGCTGGTCGACCGCGCGCTGGCGGGGTTCGAGGTCGTCTGGGCGGCCGGCGGCGTGGCCCGTGCGGTGTTCCCGACGACGTTCGACGAGCTCGTCGCCGTCACCGGCGGGACGCCCGCCGACGTGGCCTGATCGGGTATTCCCGCCAGGGCCCGGTGATCGTGTGAGCATCGCGGCCATCGCGCAGGTCGTGATCGGTACCTAGTGTGGTGGGATGGCTGACCTGCCCGATCCGATCGTGTCCGCCACGCCCTCCGGCGCGGCGCCCGAGACCCCGACGATCCGGGAAGGGGCGTCCCGGGAGGCGGCTCCCGGGGAGGCCGCGCTGCGTCGTGCGCTGCGCCGGGTGCGTGACGGCGCCGTCCTCGACGTCACCGAGGCCGCGGTGCTGCTGGCCGCCCGCGGGGACCAGCTCGACGAGCTGCTCTCGCACGCCGCACGGGTCCGCGACGCGGGCCTGCTCGCCGCCGGCCGCCCGGGGGTGGTCACGTACTCGCGCAACGTGTTCATCCCGCTGACCCGGCTGTGTCGCGACCGCTGTCACTACTGCACGTTCGTCACCGTCCCGCACCGGCTGGACTCGATGTACCTCGAGCGCGACGAGGTCGTCGAGATCGCCCGGCAGGGTGCGGCGCAGGGCTGCAAGGAGGCCCTGTTCACCCTCGGCGACCGGCCGGAGGACCGCTGGCCGCAGGCCAGGGAGTGGCTGGAGGCGCGCGGCTACGACTCCACTCTGGACTACGTGCGCGCCTGCGCGATCGCGGTGCTGGAGGAGACCGGCCTGCTCCCGCACCTGAACCCGGGCGTGCTGAGCTGGGCCGAGCTCACGCGGCTCAAGCCGGTCGCGGCCAGCATGGGGATGATGCTCGAGACCACGGCCGAGCGCCTGTGGTCGGAGAAGGGCGGCCCGCACCACGGCAGCCCGGACAAGGAGCCCGCGGTCCGGCTGCGCGCGCTCACCGACGCCGGGCGGGTCGGCGTCCCGTTCACCACCGGGATCCTGATCGGGATCGGCGAGAACCGCACCGAGCGCGCCGAGTCGATCTTCGCGATCCGGTCGGCGTCCCGGTCGCACGGCCACGTGCAGGAGGTGATCGTGCAGAACTTCCGGGCCAAGCCGGACACCGCGATGGCCCACGACCCGGACGCCGACCTGGAGGACCTGGCCGCCACGATCGCGGTCTCCCGCCTGGTGCTGGGCCCGAAGATGCGCATCCAGGCGCCGCCGAACCTGGTCGGCGACGAGTACGGCCTGATGCTGCGCGCCGGCATCGACGACTGGGGCGGGGTCTCCCCGGTCACCGTCGACCACGTCAGCCCGGAGTTGCCCTGGCCGGCGGTGGACGAGCTGACCCGGCACACCGCCGAGGCCGGCTTCACCATGCGCGAGCGGCTCACCGCCTACCCGACCTACGTCAACGCGGGCTCGCCGTGGATCGACACCCGGCTGCACGCCCACGTCGCGGCGCTGGCCGGCGAGGACGGCCTGGCCGACCCCGACGCCGTGGTCGAGGGACGGCCGTGGCAGGAGCCCGACGGCGGGTTCGCCTCGACCGGGCGCACGGACCTGAACACCTCGATCGACACGACCGGGCGCACCGACGACCGGCGCACCGACTTCGGCTCGGTCTACGGCGACTGGGACGAGGTCGCCTCCGAGCTGGCCGAGCAGCGTTCCCGGCACGGTGAGACCGGCGCCGGCACGGTGCCCGCACGCCTCGACACCGACGTCCGCGCGGGCCTGGACCTGGCCGCCTCCGCGCCGGCCTCCCTGCTGGACCCGGCCCACCACGACAAGGCGATGGCCGTGCTCACCGCGGACGGGGCGGGCCTGGAGGAGCTGGCCCGCCTGGCCGACGACCTGCGCCGCGACGTCGTCGGCGACGACGTCACCTACGTGGTCAACCGCAACATCAACTTCTCGAACGTGTGCTACGTCGGGTGCCGGTTCTGCGCGTTCGCCCAGCGCGAGCGCGACGCCGACGCGTTCCGCCTGAGCCTGGGCGAGGTCGCCGACCGGGCCGCCGAGGCCGCCCGCGACGGTGCCACCGAGGTCTGCGTGCAGGGCGGCATCGACCCCCAACTGCCGGTCTCGTTCTACGCCGACCTGGTCCGCGGGGTCCGTGAGGCCGTGCCGGGCATGCACGTGCACGCGTTCTCCCCGATGGAGATCGTGTCCGCCTCGGCCAAGGCCGGGGTGTCGATCCGGGAGTGGCTCACCGAGCTCAAGGCGGCCGGCCTGGGCTCGATCCCCGGCACCGCCGCCGAGATCCTCGACGACGAGGTCCGCTGGGTGCTGACCAAGGGCAAGCTGCCCGCGTCGCAGTGGATCGAGGTCGTCTCGACCGCGCACGAGCTGGGCATCGCCTCGTCCTCGACGATGATGTACGGCCACGTCGACGAGCCGCGGCACTGGCTCGGGCACCTGCGCACGCTGGCCGGGATCCAGGACCGCACCGGTGGGTTCACCGAGTTCGTGCCGCTGCCGTTCGTGCACCACAACGCGCCGATCTACCTGGCGGGACTGGCCCGGCCGGGCCCGACCGAGCGCGACAACCGGGCCGTGCACGCCTTCGCCCGGCTCGCCCTGCACGGGCGGATCGACCACATCCAGTGCTCGTGGGTGAAACTCGGTGACGACCTGGCCGCCGACATCCTGCGGGGCGGCGCCGACGACATGGGCGGGACCCTGATGGAGGAGACGATCAGCCGGATGGCCGGGTCGGAGAACGGCTCGGAGCGCTCGGTGGAGGAGCTGGCCGCGATCGCCACCGGCGCGGGACGGCCGGTGCGCCAGCGCACCACCACCTACGTGGGCGAGCCGCAGCTCCTCACCCCCGCTCCGCGCAGCGCCCCGCGCCTGCTCCCGCTCGCCTGAGCCCCGTTCCGCCGCAGCGAGCGGGACTCTCGCCGGAACCGTTCCGACGAGGGTGCCGCTCGCCGCGTGTGAGCATGGGCAGCGCGTGCGTACGGTGGGGGCCATGGGCATTCTGGGTGAGCTGTTCCCGCGGCCGAAGGTCCACGACGACTCCGACGTCGCGGCCGACGGGCAGCGGCTCCGGATCGGCGAGATCGACCTGGACTCCGGAGTCGTGCAGCTGCGCCCGACCCGGCCCGCCGAGCCCGACGACACCGCCCCCGAGCCGGCCCCCGAACCCTGACCCCGGCCCGCGCACCGCGCACCCGGACCGCCGACGCGCGCCGAGCCGCTCCACGCGCGGGCCGTGAGGTGCGCGGGAGCCGGCGGAGTGCGCGTTCGGCCCGGCCGGGCGCGCGTGTCAGGACGGGGAGCGCAGCTGGTCGGAGCGCACCCAGGTGGCGTGGAACCCGGTCGGCACCCGCCGGGGCAGCAGCACCCGCGCGACCGGTCCCGCGGCCAGGTCCGAGGCGTCCAGGATCTCCACCTCGGAACGCCCGTCGCGCTCGTCGGTGACGAACGAGACGAGGTAGCCGTCGTCGTCGCCGGTGCTGCCGTCGCGCGGGGCGAACGGGGCCTCGCTGCCGAAGCGGCCCGGCCCGAAGAAGTGGTCCTGACGCCGGCCGGTGACCCGGTCGCGGCGCAGCAGCCCGTCGAACCGGACGGTCTCGTGCTCGGCGATGTGCACGCCGTAGGAGTAGCGGTACCCGGCGCCGGTGCCCTGGGCCCGGGTGTCGATCGAGGGGAACTCGGTGTTCGCGTCGTCGAGCCGGGTCTCGGTGGTGGTGCCGGTGTCGAGGTCGAACACGTAGCGGTGCAGCCGGGCGTCGAGGCGCAGGTAGCCCAGCAGCCTGCCGATCGGGCCCGGACGGGTGGGGCGCGGCTCGGGACGGGTGACCCGGCAGACGTCGAGCACCACGGTGTCGTGCCCGGCGCCCGAGCGCTCCTCCCGGGCCCCGACCACGTGGTAGATGTAGCAGGGCTCGGCGTCGAACCAGCGGATCGCCCGCGCGGCACCGCGGCGGGGGATGACCCCGAACCGGGCCGGTGTCGACGGGTCGAACACCAGCTTGTGCCGGCCGTGGCGCGCGGCGTCGGCGTCGGCCAGCAGCGGCAGGTCCATCAGCACCGAGTAGTGCTCGGTGATCGCCATGTCGTGCGGCAGCCGCGGGCCCGGCAGGTCGATCTCGACCTGGTGCTCGATCGCCCCGGACGCCCCGACCACGCCGTAGCGCAGCAGCGGGTCGTGCGCCCCGTAGTCGAACCACATCAGCTCGCCGGTGCGCTCGTCGAGCTTCGGGTGCGCCATGACGTCGCCGTGCAGCGTGTCCAGGAACGTCTCGGCGCCCAGGGTCTGCAGCGACAGCGGGTCCATCGACATCGGCTGCCCGCACAGGTACCAGGTCGCCAGCACCCGTCCACGGTGGAACGTCAGGTCGGTGTTCGCGGTGTCCTTGTAGGGCAGGCCGCGTGCGGTGTCCACCGGGTTGCCGGCCGGTGACTCGACCATCCCGGTCCACAACGGATGCCCGGCCACCTCCTCCCGGGACAGGCCGCGGGTGCGGACGTAGCGGTTGCGGTAGCGCGCGGTGCCGTTCTCGAACGACATCGCGTGCACCATGCCGTCGCCGTCGAACCAGTGGTAGCGGCCGGTCACGTCGAACCGGGGGTTCGGGCCGTTGCGCAGGTAGACGCCGTTGAGGTCGCGCGGGATCTCGCCGATCACGTCGAGGTCGTCGGCGGTGATCTCCTCGCGCACCGGGGCGAAGATGCCCGTCAGGTACGGGTTGCGGTCGTCGGGACGCGGGTCGGCGCCGTCGTGCCGTTCCTGGATGTCGGTCACGTCGCCCGCTCCCCGCCCGAGAGGAAATGCGTGTCGAGGGCTCTGTCCGGCCCCGGGCGGAGCGCGGGCAGTCCGAAGGCAGGCCGGCCGGCGCGGCGGCGACCTCCCCCTCGATCCGGCCGCCACCGGCGCCGACCGGCTGCCCGTGGATCGAACCCCCTGTCGGTCCACCCCTGCCGAAGCCGGGTCCGCATCGAGACGGTGCGGGCCGGCGCCAGAGTCCTCGGATCGTGAACTTCGATCGGCAGAGTCAGGTGAGACGGTACGATCATGAGCAGGATTGGTCAAGGGGGAACGGGATCGTCGTGCGGTTCGTGCAGCAGGAGACGGGTGCCGTCAGCCGCACCCTCGGCGTGCTGGCCGACACCTGGACCCTGCTGATCCTGCAGCGCGCGTTCCTGGGTGTCCGCCGGTACGCGGGCTGGCGCGAGACCCTCAACATCTCCGACGCCACCCTGACCGCGCGGCTGCGCTCGCTCACCGACGAGGGGCTCCTGCGGACCTGCCCGTACCGGGAGGGCGGCCGGGCCCGGCTGGAGTACCGGCTGACCGAGCGCGGCCTCGACACCTGGCGGTTGCTGCTGGTCACCTGGGCCTGGGAGCGGGCGTGGGTGCCGCGCGAGGTGCCCCTGCCCGACATCGTGCACCGGGAGTGCGGGCAGGCGACCGACGTCAGGGTGTCCTGCGCGCACTGCGGCGTGCCGGTGGGGCCGCGGGACACGTCGGTGACCATCAGCGGCCCGATCCTCGGGGGCGGCCTGGCCCGGGTGCACCCACGCCGTACCCGGGGCCGTCTGCCGGAGGACCCGCTGTCGTTCCTGCCCGGCGCGATGGAGATCGTCGGCGACCGGTGGGGCGCGACCGTGCTCGGGGCCTGCCTGGTCGGGGTCCGCGCGTTCTCCGGCTTCGTGGATCTCCTCTCGATCTCCCCGGAGGTGCTCACCGACCGGCTGCGCCGGTTCGCCGAGCTCGGGATCGTCGTGCGGACCGGTGACTCCGGCTACCGGCTCACCGACAAGGGCCGGGCCGCGTTCGTCATCCACGCCTGCCTGGTCGACTGGGCGAACACCTGGCAGCGGGCCGACGGCGTCCCGGCCGACGTGGACATCGTGCACCGGGCCTGCGGCGCGCCGCTGCGGGTCCGCCTGGACTGCACCGGGTGCGGGGCGCCGTTCACCCGCACCGCCGTCTCCATGGGCGCACCCGGGGCGCCGTGACCGGCTGTCGGGCGGCCGCGGCGGGTGGGGACAATGTGTGCATGACCGAGCCCACCGCCCACCGCCCCCGGGTGCTCTCCGGGATCCAGCCGACCGCCGACTCGTTCACCCTCGGCAACTATCTCGGCGCGCTGCGGCAGTGGGTGTCGCTGCAGGACGAGTACGACGCGTTCTACTGCGTGGTCGACCTGCACGCGATCACCGTCGAGCACGACCCGGAGCTGCTGCGCCGGCGCACCCGGGTGGCGGCGGCCCAGCTGCTCGCGATCGGGCTGGACCCGGACCGGTGCTCGCTGTTCGTGCAGTCGCACGTGCCCGAGCACGCCCGGCTGAGCTGGGTGCTGGAGTGCCTGACCGGGTTCGGCGAGGCGAGCCGGATGACCCAGTTCAAGGACAAGGCGGCCCGTCAGGGCACCGACCGGGCCACCGTCGGGCTGTTCACCTACCCGGTGCTGCAGGCCGCGGACATCCTGCTCTACCAGGCCGAGGCGGTCCCGGTCGGCGAGGACCAGCGCCAGCACCTGGAGCTGACCCGCAACCTCGCGCAGCGGTTCAACTCCCGCTTCGGGGACACCTTCACCGTGCCCGAGCCGCACATCCCGCGGGAGACCGCGAAGATCTACGACCTGCAGACTCCGGACAAGCAGATGTCGAAGTCGTTGCCCGGCAACGGGTGCGTGTTCCTGCTCGACGATCCGAAGGCGACCACCAAGAAGATCAGGTCTGCGGTCACCGACACCGGGCGGGAGGTGGTCTTCGACGCGGAGAACAAGGCGGGCGTGTCCAACCTGCTGACGATCCTGTCCGCGCTGACCGCCCGCACGATCCCCGACCTGGAGGGCGAGTTCGCCGGCCGCGGGTACGGCGATCTCAAGGGCGAGGTCGCCGCGGCCGTGTCGGACACGGTGGGCCCCATCCAGAAGCAGGCCCAGGAGTACCTCGACGATCCGGCCGAGCTGGACCGCGTGCTCGCGCGCGGCGCCACCCGGGCGCGCGAGGTCGCCGGCGAGACATTGACGCGAGTTCACGACATGATCGGGTTCCTACCGCCGACCGGATGACATTTGGGGGACCGCCGTGGCGACCGACACGAAGCCGGGTGCGAGGCTCGAGCACGAGTCCGACGACACCGGCGATGCCGAGCCGACGGCGTTGGAGAAGGCACGCGATCGCTACCCGTGGCTGGACCACCTGGTCCGGGCCGGTGCCCGCTACACCGAGAACCACGGCGACCACTACGCCGCCGCGATCACCTACTTCAGCGTGCTGGCGCTGGTGCCGCTGCTGATGGTCGCGTTCGCGGTGGCCGGGTTCGTGCTCCGCGGCCAGCCCGAACTGCTGCAGTCACTGCGCGACGGGATCAAGACCTCGGCCCCGGCCGGGATCGGCGACCTGCTGGGCGGCATCGTGGACACCGCGATCACGCGCGCGGGCGCGATCGGCGCGGTCGGCCTGATCGGCGCGCTCTACTCCGGCATCGGCTGGATGTCGAACCTGCGCGAGGCACTGTCGGAGCAGTGGGGCCAGCGCGACGAGGCCCCGCCGATGCTCAAGCGGCTCGGGTTCGACCTGCTCGCACTCGTGGGCCTGGGCCTGGCGCTGGTCGCGTCGTTGTCGATCTCCGCGGTCGGCGGGTCGCTCGGGAAGTACCTGCTCGGGCTCGTCGGTCTGGGCGACGTCGGGTGGGCCCGGTTCCTGCTGACCGTGGCGACCATACTGATCGGTCTGGCCGCGAACTGGCTGGTGTTCCTCTGGGTGATCGCCCGGTTGCCGCGCGAGCCGGTCACGATCCGCAGCGCGATGAAGGCCGCGCTGTTCGGCGCGATCGGCTTCGAGCTGCTCAAGCAGGTGATGGTCTACTACCTCGGCTCGGTGACGTCCTCGCCGGCCGGTGCCGCGTTCGGCGGCATCCTGGGCCTGCTGGTGTTCATCTTCTTCGCGTCCCGGTTCCTGCTGTTCGTGACGGCCTGGGCGGCCAGCGCCGACGAGGACGACTACGACCCGCGCGAGATCCCGTCGCCGGCGGTGATCCGGCCGCAGTACCTCGTGCGCGAGGGCCCCGGGCCGCTGGCCGCGGCCGGCCTGCTCGGTGCCGGGGTGCTCACCGGCCTGCTCGGCCTGCGCGCCCTCGGCGCCCGTCGCCGCCGGGACTGACCTCCGGGTCCGGTCATCCCCGACGCGGTCGGCTTGTCCACGGGCGGCCTGGCTGCCGCCCTGCTACCGCGGTGACCGAGGTGCCCGCATCCCGTTCGACCGGCCGCCCGCGCTGTGGCGGGTGCGGCTGCACGACAGGGGGTGCGGAGCGGTCAGGGCCGGCGTCGGCGGGCGCGGATCGCGTGCGTGGTGAGCGCTGTGGCCAGCAGCAGGAGTGCGGCGACGGCGATCGTCACGGTGGTGGTGGCGATGGTCGGGGCCGGCGCCGGCGGCGTGGTCACCGGCTCGACGGGGCCGGGGGCCGCGGGTGCCGGCCGGGGGCCTGCGGACGCCGGGGGTGCGGGAGCCGCGGGCGCGGGAGCGACCAGGACGCCGACCGGCGTCGCGGTGCGCGGCACGGCGAATCCCCAGTCCAGCAGGGCCCGGGCCGAGTCGACCATCCGGACCGGGCGCTGCTCGCCGCGCATCAGCACCACGACCAGGCGGCGGCCGCCGCGGTCCACCGCGCCGACGAACGTGTGCCGCGCCGCGTCGGTGAACCCGGTCTTGCCGCCGATCGCGCCGGGCGTGCCGAGCAGCGGGTTGTCGTTCGCGATCAGGAAGCCGGGCCTGCCGCCGAAGCCCGGGAACGGGGCGGAACGGGTCCGCATCAGCTGCGCGATCTGCGGACGGGCCAGCGCGGCGCGGAACGCGAGCGCCAGGTCGTAGGCCGAGGAGGACATGCCCGGGCCGTCCAGGCCCGACGGTGTCGCCGGCCGGGTGTCGAGCGCACCCAGCGAGCGGGCGGTCTCGCCCATCGCGGCGAGTGTGGCCGGGGTGCCGCCGAGCGTGCGGGCCAGCGCCGAGGCGGTGTCGTTGCCCGAGCTCAGGAGCAGCCCGGTCAGCAGCTGCGCGACGGTGTAGCGCCCGCCGGGGCCGATCCCGGCCCGGCTGCCGTCGACCTGCCCGTCCTCCGGGGTGGCCGTGACGACCTGCGCCGGGTCCAGCCGTGCGGTCACCACCAGGGCGGTGAACAGCTTGAGCAGCGACGCCGGGCGCTCCCGGGCGTGCGGTGCGCGGACGGCGAGCACGGCGCCGGAGTCCAGGTCGGCCACGACGTAGCTCGCGATGCCGACCTGCGGCGGTGCGCCGACCCCGGAGGCGTGCGCGTCGGCGCAGGTCCCCATCCCGGGGCCGCCGACCGGTTCGGCGGGCACCGGCAGCGGTGCGAGGGCGGTGGTCTCCTCCCGGGCTGGCGGGCCCGGTGGCGCGGCCCGGCCGGGACACCCGGCGCGCCGGCGGGGCCCCGACGACGGTGCGGCCGGTGTCGAGGGCGACAGCGGCGCGGCGGTGGCGGGGGACGCGGCCGGTGCGGCGGAGGCGGCAGCCCCGGTCGCGAGCACCGCCGGGGCGAGCAGCACGAACAGCACCGGCACCGCGAGCAGGGCCGTGCGTCGGGCGCGGGGGACGGGACCGGGCACGGCCGCGGGTCAGGCGGCGCGTTCGGCGGCCGAGCGGACGGCCTCGAGGGTCCGGCGCATCCCGTCGGCCATCATCGTCTCCCGGTCCCGCCCGAGCAGGCCGCTCCTCTGGAGGGCCTTGACCAGCGGGTTCGTCCGGCCGACGCGCTCGCGCCAGTGCGTGACCCGGGTGCCCCCGCCGCCGTCCGGCTCCAGGATCCAGCCCCAGGCGGTGGCGCTCTCGGTGACCACGAACGTGAACCGCGACGGCGGCTCGCACTCGGTGACCCGGCAGTGCGTGCTCCAGCGCATCCGCCCGTGCCGGTTGGTGCCCACGAACCGGGCACCCGGCGCCGGACCGTTCGCGCCGTCGCGCCACCGTCCACCGGTCGCCTCCGGGCTCCACTCGCCCGTCCGCGTGATGTCGGTGACCATCTGCCAGACCTGCTCCGGAGGGCTCGCGATCGTCGTGCTCGCCTGGTCCATCGCGCACCCCCGTCCGGCCGCCCCGTCGTCGGCCCGGACGGACGTTACCGCCCGTCCGGGGCGCCGACGGTGGAGACCGGCGATGTCGGCCAACGGTCACCCGGCGGTCGCCCGCCGATCGCGGTCCCGACGCCCGCACCGCGCAGCATCGGCGCCATGTTCGTGCGTCGTATCGCCGTGATCGGCACCGGCTACGTGGGCCTGACCACCGGCGCGTGCCTGGCCTCGCTCGGGCACCACGTGGTGTGCGCCGACATCGATCCGGACAAGGTCGACCGGTTGGCCCGCGGGGAGGTCGACATCCTCGAGCCCGGCCTGCCGGAGCTGGTCGGCGAGGGCCTCGACGCCGGTCGCCTGGAGTTCGTGGTCGGTGCCGCGTCGGCGATGGGGCGCCCCGGGCCGGGCCCGGTCGACGTGGTGTTCCTCTGCCTGCCGACGCCGATGGGCGAAGCCGGTGCCGCCGACCTCGCCGCGGTGCACTCGGTGGCCGCCGAGATCCGCGGGCTGCTGCCCGCCGGCGCCGTCGTGGTCAACAAGTCCACGGTCCCGGTCGGCACCGCCGCGGCGACCGCGGCGATGCTCGGGCGCGACGACGTCGCCGTGGTCAGCAACCCGGAGTTCCTGCGCGAGGGCAGTGCGGTGCACGACTTCCTGCACCCGGACCGGATCGTGGTCGGCGGCGACGAGCAGGCCGCGGTGGAGCGGGTCGCGGCGCTCTACATGCGGCTCGGGGCACCGATGCTGCTCACCGACGCGGCCAGCGCGGAGATGGTCAAGTACGCCGCGAACTGCTTCCTGGCGATGAAGCTGTCCTACGTCAACGCGCTCGCGGACCTGTGCGGGCGGCTCGGTGCCGACGTGGTGGAGGTGACCGAGGGGATGGGCTACGACCGCCGGATCGGGCAGCGGTTCCTCTCGCCCGGGCCCGGGTGGGGCGGGTCCTGCTTCCCGAAGGACACCAACGCCCTGCTGCAGATCGCGGAGGCCGCCGGGATGGACTTCGAGCTGCTCGGCGCGAGCCTGCGGACCAACGAACGGACCCGGGCCCGCGTCGTGGACGCGGTCCGCGAGCTCGTCGGGGGCACCCTGGCCGGGACCCGGATCGGGCTGCTGGGACTGACGTTCAAGGCCGGCACGGACGACCTGCGGGACTCCCCGGCGCTGGCGGTCGCGGCGCTGCTGGCGGCCGAGGGCGCCGAAACGACCGGCTACGACCCCGCCGTCACCCGCCCGGCCCCGGGGATCACCGACGCCGTCACCGTGGTGACCGACCCGCTGGAGGCGGCGAAGGCGGCCGACGCGCTGGTCGTGCTCACCGAGTGGCCGCAGTTCCGGACCCTGGACTGGGCGGCGCTGGCCGGTGTCGCCTCGACCGCGGTCGTGCTCGACACCCGCAACCTGCTCGACCCCGACGTCCTGCGCCGGGCCGGGTTCGGCTGGCGGGGGCTCGGACGCGGCACCGGCCCGTGACCACCGGCGGCGGTCAGGTCACGGCGCCGTCTCGACGGGGTGCCCGCGGCGCGCGCAGCGGTTAGGTTCCGGCGGGACGGGTGGCCGGGGCGGTGGCCCCGGCCGCGGGTCCGGAGTCCCGCGCGGGAGAGGAGACCTGATGGCCGGCGGTGGCCCGAGCGGGGCCGGGCGCGACATCCTGCGGGGGCAGGACCCGGCCGCGGTCCGCGCCGCCCGCCGGGCCGCGGGGGTCCCCGGGGCGGAGCCGGCCGGGCCGGTGCGCGGGCCCGATCGGACCGGGCCGGACTGGGACGGGCTGCGGGCCGCCGCGACGCGGGCGGCGGGATCGGCCTACGCCCCCTACTCCGGGCTCCTGGTCGGGGCCGCCGCCCTGTGCGACGACGGCCGCGTGGTCACCGGGTGCAACGTGGAGAACGCCTCGTACGGGCTCTCGGTCTGCGCCGAGGTGACGCTGGCCGGGCAGCTGCGGCTGACCGGGGCCGGAGGGCTGGTCGCGCTGGCCTGCCGCTCCGGCGACGGCGCGCTGCTGATGCCGTGCGGGCGCTGCCGGCAGGTGATCTACGAGTTCGGTGGGCCGGACTGCCTGTGCGACACCCCGCGCGGCCCCCGCCCGATGTCGGAGGTGCTGCCGGACGCGTTCGGTCCCGCCGATCTGGCGGCGGACCCGTGACCGGAGGAGCCGGCCGGGCCGACGGGCGGGGGCCGCGACCGGCGTTGCGCGCCGTCGACGTGGTGACGGCCAAGCGGGACTGCCGGGAGCTCACCGGCGAGCAGATCGACTGGGTCGTCGGCGCCTACACCCGCGGAGAGGTCGCCGAGGAGCAGATGGCGGCCCTGGCGATGGCGATCCTGCTCAACGGCATGGACGACACCGAGACCGCCCGCTGGACCCAGGCGATGATCGACTCCGGGGAGCGGCTGGAGCTCGGCGGCATCGGAGCGCCGCTGGTCGACAAGCACTCCACCGGCGGGGTCGGCGACAAGATCACCCTGCCGCTGGTGCCGCTGGTCGCGGCCTGCGGAGCCGCGGTCCCGCAGCTGTCCGGGCGCGGGCTCGGGCACACCGGCGGCACGCTGGACAAGCTGGAGTCGATCCCCGGCTGGCGCGCGTCGCTGTCGGTCGAGGAGATCGTCGCGCAGCTCGCCTCGGTCGGCGCGGTGATCTGCGCGACGACGCCGGCCCTGGCCCCGGCCGACCGCAAGCTCTACGCGCTGCGCGACGTCACCGGCACCGTCGAGTCGGTGCCCCTGATCGCCAGCTCGATCATGAGCAAGAAGATCGCCGAGGGCACCGGCGGGTTGGTGCTCGACGTCAAGGTCGGGAGCGGGGCGTTCATGAAGACGCGCGCCCGGGCCGGTGAGCTGGCCGAGGCGATGACCGCGATCGGCGCCGCGCACGGGCTGCCGACCACGGCGCTGCTCACCGACATGTCCGCGCCCCTGGGCCGGGCGGCGGGCAACGCGCTGGAGGTCGCCGAGTCGGTCGCGGTGCTGCGCGGCGGCGGCCCGGCCGACGTCGTGGAGCTGACCGTGACGCTGGCCCGGGAGATGCTCGCCCTGGCCGGGATCACCGACGTCGACCCGGCGCGGGTCCTGGCGGAGGGGCGGGCCTACCCGGTCTGGGAGGCGATGATCGCCGCGCAGGGCGGCGACCCGACCGCGGCGCTGCCGGTCGCCCGGCACGTCGAGACCGTCGTCGCCGAGCGGTCCGGCGTGTTCACCCGGGCGGACGCGCTCGCGGTCGGCACCGCGGCCTGGCGGCTGGGGGCCGGGCGGGCCCGCAGGGAGGACGCCGTGCAGGCCGCGGCCGGGGTGCGGCTGCTGGTCGGCCCCGGCGACGAGGTCCGGGCCGGCACCCCGCTGGCCGAGCTGCACACCGACACCGCCGACCGCGTCCCGGCCGCCCGTGCCGCCCTGGCCGGCGCCGCCCTGCTGATCACCGACGATCCCGGCGACCGCATCGCCGGGCCCCTGGTCCTGGACGTCCTGCGCCCCGCCCGAGACCGGCCGTGACCGAGGGACCCCCGAGCGGGGTCCCTACACCACCGCAGGGGCCCCGGCCGCGCAACGCGCCGGGGCGCGAGTGTGCCCGCGCCGGGAGGTCGGGACGGACGGGACCGGCCCGGACGAACGGGACGGTGCCCGGAGGCTCGTGGGGGAGCCCGGCACGGATCCGGCACGATGGGCGACGATGCGTGAGGATCGACGTCCCCCGATGCCCCCTGGCCCAGGGGGAACGCCGTCGCGCCCCGTCCCGCGCGAGACCCCGGGCGAGGTGACGGTGCCGGTCCCGGCGCCGGCTCCGCAGGGACAGGAGGACACCACCCCGCTGGGGCCGGTCCGGACGCCGGGCGGCTCGGAGCGGGCCGGCTCGCTGGTCCGCTCGTCGAGCCTGATCGCCGTCGCCAGCCTGGTCAGCAGGCTGACCGGCTTCCTGCGCAACCTCGCGCTGGTCGCGGTACTGGGCCTGGCCGTGGTCAACGACTCCTACACGGTGTCGAACACGCTGCCCAACATCGTCTACGAGCTGCTGCTCGGCGGCGTGCTGACCAGCGTGATGATCCCGGTGCTGGTGCGCGCGCAGACCGACGACCCCGACGGCGGCGACGCGTTCACCCGGCGGCTGCTGACCGTCGTCGGGGTGGGGTTGTTCGTCGCGACGGTCGTCGCGATGGTGGCCGCGCCGCTGCTGACCCGGCTCTACCTGGGCTCCGGCGAGTCCGGGCAGGCCAACCCCGAGCTCGCCACCGCGTTCGCCTGGCTGCTGCTGCCGCAGATCTTCTTCTACGGCATCGGGGCACTGCTCGGGGCGGTGCTCAACTCGAAGCAGGTGTTCGGCCCGTTCGCCTGGGCGCCGGTGCTCAACAACGTGGTGCTGCTCGCGGTGCTGGCCGCGTACGTGTTCGTGCCCGGCGAGATCTCCACCGACCCGGTCCGGATGGGCGACCCGAAGCTGCTCGTGCTGGGGCTGGGCACGACGCTGGGCATCGTCGTGCAGGCGGTCGTGCTGGTCCCGGCGATGCGCCGGATCGGGTTCCGCTACCGGCCGCTGTGGGGCTGGGACCCGCGGCTGACCCTCGCCGGCGGGATGGCGCTGTGGATCGTGGGCTACGTGCTGGCCGGGCAGGCCGGCTACATCGTCACCACCCGCGTCGCGGCGGGGGCGGACGGCGGGTCGGTCTCGACCTACCAGAACGCCTGGCTGCTGCTGCAGGTCCCGTACGGCGTGCTCGGGGTGTCGCTGCTGACGGCGCTGATGCCCCGGATGAGCCGGGCCGCGGCCGAGGGCGACACCGGGCAGGTCACCACCGACCTGTCGCTGGGCGCGCGGCTGTCCACGGTCGGGCTGATCCCGATCGCGGCGCTGCTCACGGCGTTCGGCACCGAGCTCGGGGTGGCGCTGTTCTCGATCGGCGCCGGCAGCGGGACCGGGGCCGCGCGCCTCGGAGCGACCGTCGCCGCGTCGGCGTTCGGGCTGCTGCCCTACGCGGTGACGATGCTGCAGATGCGCGTGTTCTACGCGATGACCGACTCCCGCACGCCGACCCTGATCCAGATCGCGATGATCGTGGTGAAGATCCCGCTCCTGCTGCTGTGCCCGGTGCTGCTACCGGCCGAGCAGGTGGTGCTGGGGCTGGCGGCGGCGAACGGCCTGTCGTTCGTCGTCGGTGCCGTCATCGGGCAGGTGCTGCTCACCCGGCGGCTGGGCCGGGTCCGCACCCGCGAGGTGCTGTCCACCCTCTGGCGGACGACCGTGGCCTCGATCGTCGGGGCGGCCCTGGCCTGGGTGGTCGGGCGGCTGCTGGCCGACGGGCCGCTGAACGGGTGGCCGGTGGTCGGCGAGGCGTGGACGTTGCTGGGCGTGGGCGCGGTGATCGCCCTGCCGGTGACGCTCGTGATGATGCGCGTGCTGCGGGTGGCGGAGCTGGACACGGTCTTCCGGCGCTTCTCCCGCCGCTGACCTCCCCCCGCGGTGCGGCGCGGCCGTCGTGTCCCGGACACGACACTGCCGCACCCGCCGGCCGCCGCCCTCCGGGGAGGAGGGGTGGGGCGGCCGGGCGGTGTGCGGCAGTCGGGTGCGGGGTCGGGCTCAGTCGTCCGGGTCGTCGCCGACCAGGTCGGAGGCGGAGGCGCCGTTCTGGCTCTTCACCGCACCGGCCTTCGCCCGGCTCGTCCGGCGCTGGGACGGCCGGGGCGGAGGCGGGGGCTGCTGGGAGTACTGCGCCCCGCGACCCATGATCAGCTCCGCGAACGTGGCCATGGCCTCGTCGAGCTGGCTGGAGTTGCGGCGCTCGGACTCCTCGTTGGCCTTGGCCACCAGCTCGGTCACCGACGTGGTGTCCGGGCGGGCCCGCAGCGCGCTGTCGAGCTCGCCGAGCCGGGAGTCCACCGACCCGCCGATCTCGCCGATCCTGCCGTCGAGCCCGGACTCCACCGAGTCCAGCCGGCCGCCGATCTGCTCGAGCTTCTCGGTGAGCGCGTCGATGCGCTCGGTCAGCGAGTCGAACGCCGGGGTCGGGTCGACGGCGGGGCGCCCGGCCAGGTCCTCGAGGCGGCGGTGCAGGCCGACCGAGGTGTCGCCGAGCAGGTTGCGCAGGCCCTCGCCGGTCTCCTCGAACGAGGCCGTGGCGGCGTCGAGCTGCTCCTTGACCCCGCGCTCGACCCCGTCGACCCGCTCCTTGATCGGGGTGGCGACGGCGTTGGGCATCGCGTCCAGGCGCATCTCGTGCCGGTCCAGCCGGTTGTCCAGGTCGTCGAGGCGCTTGTGCAGCCCACCGAGACGGTCGTCGAGGCCGTCCATCCGGCCGGACACGCCCTCCAGGCGTCCGCCCATGCCGTCGAGGCGCCCGTCGAGCTGGGCGAAGGGCTTGGCCAGCTTGTCCGGCAGGGACTCGATGGCCCGGGTGATCGCGCCGAGCGCGACCTCCTGGTTGTCCAGCTTGGACACGGTCTCGTCGAGCCGCTCGGCGAGGACGCTGATCTCGGTCCGGTCGGGGAGCTCGGTGAGCTTCTTGCGCACCGTGCCGATGGCGTCCAGTGCTGCGAGCCGGGCGTGGATCTCGTCGAGGGAGTCGAAGATCTGCTGCTGTTCGCTGTCGCGGATCTCGGCCGCACGCGTCAGCATGCCGCGCATCCGGTCGAACGAGAGGTTCGAGTTGTCGCTCATGGCACCGCCGCGTTTCCTCTGAGCTAGATGGGGAGTCCTCAGAGGGTAGCGACCGCCGTTCGAGTGTCGACGGACGGTCATCGGTTGGGCCGTACGGGCGTATCGGGTGCCCCGGATCGGTCCTCTCACCAGCGCGTTCTACGGTGCCGACGTGGCCGCTGCGCTGACCGCCGAGACCATCCGGACCGCACCCAAGGTACTGCTGCACGACCACCTCGACGGCGGCCCGCGGGTCTCCACGGTGATCGAACTGGCGGCGGCGGCCGGCTACCGCGGACTGCCCACCACCGACCCGACCGAGCTCGCCGCCCGGTTCCTCGCCGGGGGGTCGGGCGGGCGGCGGAGCGGGAGCACGGCGCACTCCGCTTCGCTGGAGCGTTACCTGGAGACGTTCGGGCACACCGTCGCGGTGATGCAGACACCCGAGGCGCTGGCCCGGGTCGCGTCCGAGGCGGTGCAGGACCTGGCCGCGGACGGCGTCGTCTACGCCGAGATCCGGTTCGCCCCGGAGCTGCACGTCGAGCGGGGCCTGGACCTCGACACCGTGGTGCGGTCGGTGCTGTCGGGGTTGCGCGCCGGCACCGGGCTCGCCGCGGCGGAGGGCCGGAGGATCCGGGTCGGCTGCCTGCTGACGGCGATGCGGCACGCCGCGCGGTCGCGGGAGATCGCCGAGCTGTCGGTGCGCCACCGGGATGCGGGCGTCGTCGGCTTCGACATCGCCGGCGCGGAGAAGGGGCATCCGCCCACCCGGCACCGGGACGCGTTCGAGTACGTCCGCCGGAACGACGCGCACATCACGATCCACGCCGGGGAGGCGTTCGGGCTGCCCTCGATCCGGGAGGCGGTCCAGAGCTGCGGGGCCGACCGGCTCGGGCACGGCGTGCGGATCGTGGACGACATCGCGGTCGGGCCGGACCCGCGGGAGCCGCCGCGACCGGGCCGGCTCGCCGCCTACGTCCGGGACATGCGGGTGCCGCTGGAGCTGTGCCCGACGTCGAACGTGCACACCGGCGCGGCGCCGTCGCTCGCCGAGCACCCGATCGGGCTGCTCACCCGGCTGCGCTTCCGGGTCACCGTCAACACCGACAACCGGCTGATGTCGGGCTGCACCATGACCAGCGAGATGACCGATCTGGTGCAGACCTTCGGCTACGGCTGGTCCACGCTGCGGTGGTTCACCGTGAACGCGATGAAGTCGGCGTTCCTCGGGTTCGACGAACGGCTCGCCCTGATCGAGGACGTGATCGAGCCGGGGTACGCCGCGCTGACCGCCGACCGGGGCGGCCCGCACGGGGGTGCCGGGCCCGGCTAGGACCCCGGCGGCCCGGGCTCAGTGCCGGCGCAGCCGGGCGCGCAGGGTCGCCACCAGCTCGCCCCACTGCGCGGCCTCGGGCGCGAACGGCGGGCTCGGCGCCATCCGGGTCGGGTCCGGGCGCACGATGAACGACACCAGCCAGCCCAGCCGCGACGACTCGACCAGGGCGTCGGCCGGTTCGGTGTCCCCGGCCCACTCGCCGACGTCGAGCAGCAGCTCCGAGGCCAGGTCCAGCTGCACCGGGTCGATGTCCAGCACGCCGTCGGCGAGGTCCTCGCCGATGCCGGTGAGCACGTAGGTGTTCATGTCCTCGACGGTCGCCTCGAGGTCCCCGACCGCCGCGGCGTCGAGGACCTCCTGCCAGGTCGAGGCCGCGGCCAGGTCGGTGTGCGCGACGACCTCGCCGTCCGGGTCGGCCAGGGCGCGGACCAGCGCGCGCTCGGAGGCGAACACGTCGATCCGGCCGCCGGAACCGAGGAAGACCGGCTTGTCGTCGAGGTAGCAGCGCAGCGTCACGACCTCGCCGTCGGAGGTCTCGATCCGGATCGGGTCGATACCGACCTCGCCCCAGAACCCGACCGGCCCGTCCGGCTCGTCGGGGGCGCCGACGACGGCGCCGGGACCGTCCGCCTCGGCCTCCAGCTCGGCGTCGTCGAGGTCGTCCTCGTCCGGCTCGGCGTCCTCGGCCTCGGCCAGCGCGACCGCCTCGGCGCGGGACCTCTCGAGCGCGGGGCCGTCGATCTCGGGCGTGGCGACCAGCTCGTCGAGGGTGTCGACGACCTCGTCCCACCTCGCGCCGATCGTCTCCGACAGCGCGGACCACTGCTTGGCCCCCTCGCGTCCGGCGAAGGCGACCGCGCCCCGGCGCAGCAGGTCGAAACCGGGCTCGTCGTCGAGGATCCGGGTGACGTTGTCCAGGTCGCAGACCTCGGCCAGCGACCGGATGATCGCGACCGTCTCGTCGAGCTCCCCGATCGTCCACCCGTCCGGCTCGCCCGCGGCGATCTCGGGCAGGCCGACGACGTCGAACCGGTGGTTCTCGTCCGGTGTCAGCTCCCCGACCGACAGGCTCGGGACGACCGACCACGCGGGATGGTCGGTGAGGTCGTGCTCCGGAGCGGTCCGGACGTAGGCGGCCAACCCGGCCACCTCCTCGAAGCCGAACACGGCCTCCTCGTCACCGAGGAAGGCCTCCCACTCCTCGCCGTCCTCGCGCCACCGGGGTGCCCACAGCGTGACCACGTCTCCCCTGGTGAGGGCGAGCTGGATCGGGACGATGTCGCTTGCCACGCCCGCGAGCCTAGCGTCGGCCCTCGACGCCTCGCCGTCTCGCCCGGCTCCGCGGGCGCATCGGGCGCAGAGCCGGAGGGTCGAAGGGGTTACGCCGGACGTACCAGTCCGGCTCCGCGCGGGCGGGCAGCACGCCGCCGGGCCCGGCGAGCGGACGCCGAGCACCGCGCTCACCCCGATCGGGCCGGCGGATGTGTCGGCCCGGCGGACGTCGAGGCCCGCCGGAGCCGTCCGTGCGCCCCCGGACGGGGTCAGGCCTGGCTGTGCAGCCGCACCACGCCGATGGAGACGTCCTCCAGTCCCCCACGGTCGAAGTCCCGCCGGAGCTGGTCCGCCTTCACCGTCGCCGTCATCCCGTCGAACGGCCCGTGCGCGTCCACCTCCCCGGTCTGCGGGTCCACAGCCAGCACGACGTAACCGTCGCACTGTGTAAGCCTTTCCGCCGCAGCGATCAAGGTCGCCTCTTCGGAAGTCGTGTTCTCCGGCACCGGATCACCTCCTCGTCATCTAGTACAGCGTCGGCGAGGGCTCCGGTGTGACACCGTTTCGGCCATACCACCCGTTCGGGTCAGGTGAATCCTGATTTCGGCGACCAGGGGTGCCGATCGTGGCGGCGGGTCCGGTGCGTCACGCGACCGAGCGAGCAGGGGGTACGTGACCGACCACACATCGTCACAGGTGAACCGTCCGTGAATTGGCTGTCACGCAACGCCTCCCGGGGCGATCCGGAGGTCACCCGGGCGGGCCGGACGGGTGCCCCGGCCGCCCGACGGCTCACCCGTCAGGGCATGATCGATGCTCACCTTGCGTGAACGGTGACACACTTCCGTGTCGAGGTCCTCGCGACCCGGCCGGGCGAGGACGGATGTCGGCCCCGGATGTCAGGATCGACCCATGCGCACCCTTCGCACCCCGGACGAGCGGTTCACCGACCTCCCGGGCCCCGACCTCGCTCACCGTCACGCCGAGGTCGGTGACGGCGAGGGCGGGACGCTGCGGATGGCGTGGGCCACCGCCGGGCCCGAGGACGGCCCGCCGGTCCTGCTGCTGCACGGCGAGCCGACCTGGTCCTACCTCTACCGCACCACCATCCCGGTGCTGGCCGCGGCGGGCCTGCGGGTGATCGCGCCGGACCTGGTCGGGTTCGGCCGCTCGGACAAGCCGACCGAGATCGCCGACCACAGCTACGCCCGGCACGTCGAATGGGTCCGGGAGCTGGTCTTCGACGTGCTCGGCCTCGAGGGGGTCACGCTGGTCGGCCAGGACTGGGGCGGGCTGATCGGACTGCGTCTGGTCGCCGAGCACCCGCACCGGTTCGCCCGTGTCGTGGCGGCCAACACCGGGCTGCCCACCGGGGACCACGACATGCCCGAGGTCTGGTGGCGGTTCCGGCGCGCGGTGGAGAAGGCCGGGGAGGCCGGGACGCTCGACGTCGGCCGCCTGGTCGAGTCCGGCTGCGTCCACCCGATGCCCGAGCAGGTGCGTGCCGCCTACGCCGCGCCGTTCCCGGACCTGTCCTACGCGGCGGGGCCGCGGGCGATGCCGTTGCTGGTCCCGACCCGCCCGGACGACCCGGCGTCCGAGGCCAACCGCGCGGCCTGGGACGTCCTGCGCGGACTCGACGTCCCGGTGCTCTGCGCGTTCTCCGACTCCGACCCGATCACCGGGCCGATGCGGGCGGTGCTGGCCCGCGAGCTCCCCGGCGCCGCGGCCCGCGCGCACCCGACGATCGCCGGTGCCGGGCACTTCCTGCAGGAGGACGCCGGGCCGGAGCTGGCCGCGGCCGTCGTGGAGTTCTGCCGGTGACCACGGCCGGGCGCCGGGCCCCGCTTCCCGGCGGCCCGGACCCGGCACCTCCGTCGCGGGCCGGTGAGCGTCACGCGGGGTGGGAGTGCGCCCGGATCGGCGAGTTCGCGGCCCGGATCCCGCCGCAGCCGCCGGTGCCGTTCTGGTGGCGGCGGTTGCCGCGCTGGCTGCAGCCGGCGCCGTTGTGGGCCTCCCGCAACGACGTCGTCGCGAGGGTCCTGGGCGACCCGACCGACGACATCCGGACGGCCTGGCTGCGCCGGATGGATGCTGGCCCCGCGGATCCCGCCCGGGACCTGGACACCCGGGTGGTGAGCCGCTTCGCGGACCGGGAGGAGATCTCGGTCGCGCTGCTCGGCGACCCGGGCGAGGGCGACGCCTCGCAGTACGTCGTGCCACCGGTGCTGGAACGGGTCGCGGGCGACACCGACCTGGCCGTGATCGTCAGCGACGTGGTCTACCCGGCGGGCGGGGTCGCGGAGTACGAGAACCGGCTGCACCGGCCCTACACCGGTTACCCGGGCCCGATCTACGGCCTGCCCGGCAACCACGACTGGTACGACGACCTGACCGGCTTCATGGCCACCTTCTGCGGGCAGGCCCCGGACGAGGGGCCGCCGCGCGTGGCCGGACCGGGCCCGGCCTGGAAGCGGTGGCTGCGCAGGCGGCTGTGGCGCCGTGCGCCGCGCGGCACCGCCGCCCAGGTCGACCGGATGCGGGCCCGCTGGCGGCCGGACCCGGACCAGCAGGCCACCCAGCCCGGCCCCTACTGCGCGATCGACGCCGGCCCGGTCCGCCTGGTGCTGATCGACACCGGGTTGCACGGCGGCATCGACGCCGAGCAGGCGCGGTGGCTGCAGGAGGTCTCCTACGGCGACCCCCGTCCGAAGATCCTGCTCACCGGCACGCCGTTGCTGACCTACGCGGCGCCGCAGCCGTGCCCGGTCCGCGACCCGCCCCCCGGCGGCCCCCCGGCGGTGGGGGAGAGAGTCACCCACCCCCGGGCGCAGTACATCGCCGCGAGAGGCGGCGACGACCACGCCTACCAGCGCTACCCGGTCACCCTCGCCGACGGCCGGACGCTGCTCCACCTGGTCGCCGGGGGCAGCGGCGCGTTCCTCTCGGCCACCCACACCATCCCGAACCTCGACGACGCGCCGGTCGCCGTCGCCGAGGACGAGTTCCGGTGCTACCCGCTGCGCGGTGACTCCCTGGCCTACTTCAGCCGGCGCTACGACCGGATCCTCGGCCTCGGGCTCGGCACGCTCGTGCTCGACCCGGGCGAGGCCTCCGCGCTGGTGGCCGAGCGGCTGCACATGGACCCGCCGCGGTCCGCCGGGGTGGCGCCGGGGGTGTGGGCGCGGTGGATCGAGCCGGCCCTGTTCCGGCTCCCCTCGCGCGGCTCGGCACCCGGGCACAACCTGATGTCGGTGCTGTTCGACGGCGACGCCCCGCCGTTGTTCAAGTCGTTCCTGCGCCTGGACGCGACCGAGGACGAGGTGGTGATCTCGGCCTGGGCGGCCACCGGCTGCCTCGAGCACGAACGGCACCCGGCCTGCGAGGACCGGATGCGCGCCCGTCGCGGCGCCGACGGGCGGTGGAGCTGGGCCAGCGAGACCCCCGGCCGGACCACCGCCTGAGCATGGCCCCGGGCACCCGCGCGCGCACTACCCTGCGGGCCATGGACGTGCGTGTGGTCGACCACCCCCTCGCGCGGGCGCGCCTGTCGAGCATGCGCGAGGCCCGCAACGACAACGCGACGTTCCGCGCCGCACTGCGCGAGCTGACCGTGATGCTGGTCTACGAGGCCACCCGGGACGCGCCGCTGGCCGAGGAGCCGCTGCACACCCCGGTGGCCCGCACCGTGGGCTACCGGCTGGCGACGCCGCCGGTGCTGGTCCCGGTGCTGCGCGCCGGTCTGGGGATGGCCGACGCCGCGCTGAACCTGGTCCCGGAGGCCCAGATGGGCTTCGTCGGGATGGCCCGCGACGAGGTCACCCACCAGCCGGTGCCCTACATGGAGTCACTGCCGGACTCGCTGGTCGGACGCCCGGTGTTCGTGCTGGACCCGATGCTGGCCACCGGCGGATCGCTGGTGCACACCGTCGAGCTGCTCACCGCGCGCGGCGCCGACGACGTCACCGCGGTCTGCGCGCTCGCCGCGCCGGAGGGCGTGGCGCGGCTGCGCGAGAGCGGGCTGCCGGTCCGGCTGGTCACCGCCAGCATCGACGAGCGGCTCAACGACTCCGCGTTCATCGTCCCGGGCCTCGGCGACGCCGGGGACCGGCAGTTCGGCGCGGTCTGAGCACGTGGTGACGCGGCGGGACCGCGGGACCGGTCGCGGGGGCCCGACCCCGTGCGGCGTCACCGCCCGCGCGGTGCGGCCCCCACGCCGCGCGCTGCTGCTCGTCACGGCGCTCGCGGTCGCGCTCGGCGCGGTCGCGATGCTGCCGGCGGACCGGCCGCGGTCCCCGGAGGTGCGGGCCTCGGCGCCGGGGACGCTGCGGGTGATGCCGCTCGGCGCGTCGAGCACCGAGGGCGTCGGGAGCGTCCCGACCGCCGGGTACCGGCTGCCGCTGTGGGAGCGGCTGGGCGCGGACGGGGTCCGGGTCGACTTCGTCGGCTCCCGCACCGGCGGCCCGACCGCGTTGCCCGACCGCGACCACGAGGGCCGCTCCGGCATCACCGCCGCCGAGATGGTCGGCTCGGCCGGCGGTTGGGTGCTGGCCGCGGAACCGGACGTGGTGCTGCTGCACGCCGGGACGAACGACCTGCTCGCCGGTGCCTCCGGGGCGACCGTGGCCCGGCGGCTGGACGCGCTGCTCAGCGCGGTCTTCGCCGCGGCCCCGGCCGCCCACGTGGTGATGGCCGGGGTGTGGGCACCGCTGCCCCGGCGGAGCGCGGCCCGGGCGGAGCTGGCCCGGCTGTCCCCGGGCGTCGCGGCCGCGCACCGGGCCCGCGGGCACTCGGTCGAGTTCGTCGACACCGCACGGCTGCTGGCCGGGTCGCGCACCGTGGACGGCCTGCACGCCGGACCCGCGGCCTAACGGGTGATCGCCGCGATGTGGGCGGACCGGATCGAGGACCGGCGCGACGGCCCCCGCGCCCGGGCGCCCCGCCGGGACGGTCGGGCCTCGGCGCAGGGCGCCCCGGCACCGCCCCGCGCTCAGGTCTGCTCGGCGACCGCCCGGATGCGTTCCAGCGTGGCGGTCATGCCGCGCACGTTCGTCCTGCGCCGGGCCCGGCCGGCGATCGCCCAGTAGATCCTCGTCGCCGGGCCCTGCTCGAGCGCGAACGACTCGGTGACGTCGGTGCCCTCGCCGTTCGGGGTGAACCGGTAGTGCCAGTTGTTCACCCGCAGCGAGCCGGCCATCACCGCGAAGCCGAACTCGCGGCCCGGCTCGCAGGCGGTGACCTCGCACACCGTCCAGTACATCGGCCCGCGGCCGTTGCGCTTGACGTGCCCGCGGAACCGGGCCCCGAGCGCCGGACCGGTCGCGCCGCCGAGCCACTCCGCCTCGAGCGTCTCGGGGGAGAACCGCCCGGTGTTGCGCACGTCGGCGACCAGCTCCCAGATCCGCTCCGCGGGTGCCTTCATGTGGACCGTGACCTCGTCGTGCACGTGTGACCTCTTCGCGTTCAGGGACCGTCCATCAGCCCGGCGGCCACCGTGGCCCCGAGCTCCCAGCATGCCTCCCGGGCCGCCGCGTCCGGCGCGCCGGTGATCGTCACCGGTGCGGCGGCGGCCGACCAGCCCATGCCGCCGGCGATCGCCGTCACGGCCTTCACCGCGCCCGCGGTGTCCGACCCGCCGTGCACCCAGACCCCGTAGGGCAGGCCCTCGGTGTCCGCGGCGCAGACGTAGAAGACCTGGTCGAAGAAGTGCTTGAGCGCCCCGGACATGTAGCCGATGTTGGCCGGGGTGCCGAGCAGGACACCGTCGCAGGCCAGCAGGTCGGACGCCGTCGCGGCCAGCGCGGCACGGGTGCTCACCTCCACGCCGGTGATCTCCGGGTCGTTCGCGCCCCGTTCGACCTCGGCCAGCAGCTCCGCGGTGGCGGGGGAGGGCGTGTGGTGCACGATCAGCAGGTGGGCCATCGCCGGCCATTCTGCCGGTCGGGCCGTGCCGTCGCGGATGCACGCCCCGGTACCGGGACCGCGCCGCGGTTCACGGCCGGACCCCGTCCCCGAGCAGGGCCCCGACCTCGTCGTCCAGGGCGGCCATCCGCCGACCGGCCCGCGCGCGTGCGCCGGCGAGACCGTCCGTGCCCTCCGGGTGCTCGACGACCTCGAGGTAGGCCTTGAGCTTCGGCTCGGTCCCCGACGGGCGGATCACCACCCGCGCGTCGTCGCGGCGCAGCCGCAGCACGTCCGGCGCCGGGCGGTCGAGCGCCCAGCCCGCCGGCGGATGCGCGTGCAGCCGGGCCACCGCCGCGTCGCGCGCGGCCGGTTCCATCCGGACCGAGCGGCCCCGGGTGCGGTGCACGCCGTGGGCGAGGGCGAGCTCGTCGAGGCGGTCGAGCAGCGTCGCGCCGCTCGCGCGCAGCGATGCGGCCAGGTCGGCGGCCAGCACGCAGGCGGCGATGCCGTCCTTGTCCCGCACCGCGTCCGGGTCGACGCAGTAGCCCAGCGCCTCCTCGTAGCCGAACACGAGACCCGGCCCGGCGCGCACGATCCACTTGAACCCGGTCAGGGTCTCGGCGAACCGCGCGCCGTGGGACCGCGCCAGCGCCGCCAGCATCGACGACGAGACGACCGTGGTGGCCACGAGCGGGTCCACCACGCCACCGTGGCGCAGCACGTGGTCGGCGAGCAGCACGCCGGTCTCGTCGCCGGTGAGCATCCGCCAGCCGCCGGGCCCGGGGACGCCGAGCGCGCAGCGGTCCGCGTCCGGGTCCAGGGCGACGGCCAGGTCGGCGCCGACGTCGGCGGCCAGGGCCAGCACGGCGTCGGTCGCGCCGGGCTCCTCCGGGTTCGGGAAGGCGACGGTCGGGAAGTCCGGGTCCGGCACGGCCTGCGCGGCCACCACCCGGACGTCACCGAAGCCGCTGCGCGACAGCGCGTGCGCGCAGGTCTGCCCGCCGACGCCGTGCAGCGGGGTGAGGGCGATCCGCAGCGCCCGGGCGCCGGTGCGCGGCAGCGCGGCGACCCGTTCGAGGTAGGCCCCGGTGACCGACTGCGCGGGCGGTGCCCCGGCGACCGGCACCGAGACGGCGGCCGGGGCGGCGGCGATCGCGGACTCGATCTGCGCGTCGGCCGGCGGGACGAGCTGTGCGCCGTCGCCGAGGTAGACCTTGTAGCCGTTGTCCCCGGGCGGGTTGTGCGAGGCGGTCACCTGCACCCCGGCCACCGCGCCGAGGTGCCGGACGGCGAAGGCGAGCACCGGTGTCGGGACCGCGCCCTCGAGCGGCACGACGGCGAACCCGGCCGCGGCCAGCACCCGGGCCGCGGTCCCGGCGAACGCGGACGAGCCGTGCCGGGCGTCCCGCCCGACCACGACCGTGCCGCCGCCGTGGCCCTGCGCGCCCAGCCAGGCGGCCAGGCCGGAGGTGGCCCGGGTGACGACGGCGACGTTCATCCCCGCCGGGCCCGCCCGGACCGGTCCGCGCAGCCCGGCCGTCCCGAACCGCAGCGGCCCGGACATCCGGTCGGCCAGCTCGGCGACGGGGTCCGGCGTCGCGTCCGGCCCCGCCGGGCGGGTCATCGCCGCGACGAGCACGCGCTGCAGCTCGTCGCGGGTGGCCGGGTCGGGGTCGTCGGCGATCCAGCGCATCGCGGCGTCGCGCACCACCGGCGGCAGCGCCGTCACGGGATGTCCGCGCCCGCGCCGCGGGCCGCCCTCACACCCGCCCGACCAGCTCGCGCAGCAGCTCGCCCATCCGGGTCGCCGCGGCCGCGCCGGCCGCCAGCACCTCCTCGTGGTCCAGCGGCTTGCCGCTCATCCCGGCGGCGAGGTTGGTGACCAGCGAGATGCCGCAGACGTCGAGGCCCTCGGCGCGGGCGGCGATCGTCTCCAGGACGGTGGACATGCCGACCAGGTCCGCGCCCAGACCGCGCAGCATCCGGATCTCGGCCGGGGTCTCGAAGTGCGGGCCCGGAAGGCCGGCGTAGACCCCCTCCTCCAGCGAGGGGTCGATGGCCCGGGCCAGCTCGCGCAGGCGCGGGGAGTAGGCGTCGGTCAGGTCCACGAACCGTGCCCCGACCAGCGGCGAGCGGGCCACCAGGTTGAGGTGGTCGGAGACCAGCACCGGCTGCCCGACGGCCATCCCCTCGCGGATCCCGCCGGCCGCGTTGGTCAGCACCACCGCGCGGCAGCCGGCCGCGGCGGCGGTGCGCACGCCGTGCACGACCGGCTCGATGCCGTAGCGCTCGTAGAGGTGGGTGCGCCCGAGCAGCACCAGCACCCGCCGGTCGCCGACCGGGACCGAGCGGACCGTCCCGCGGTGCCCGTACGCGGTGGGGGGCACGAACCCGGTCAGCTCCGCCATCGGGATCTCGATCTCACCGGCGCCCGCACCGGGCGTCCCGATCACGTCCGCGGCGGGTCGCCAGCCCGACCCCAGCACGACGGCGACGTCGTGGTGGTCGGCGCCGGTGATCCGGGCCAGTTCGGCGGCCGCGGCGGCGGCGTTCTCGGCGGGGTCGGGGGTGGCCGGGGAGCTCATGGCGGCCAGCCTAGACACGGCCCCCGGACCCGACGCCGCGCCGCGGGTCAGAACCCGGTGGCCCGGAAATCGGCCGCGACGGCGTCGAAGAACGCCGCCGAGACGTCCTCGGCCCGATCCGAGGGCGTGGTCAGGGTCAGTACCCAGACCCCGGAGTCGCGACCGGGGATGATCCGCACCCAGATCGTGCGCCGCTGCGGGCCCTCGACGGTGCGCACCGTGGTCTGCTCGGTGCCGGGCCGGCCCTCGACCGGCCGTGTGGGCGCCCCGCCGGACACCGCGTCCACGCCCAGCGCGGGGGCGGTCAGCCGGTCGGTCACGGCCGTCGACGACTCGGCGGACCGGACCGAGATCTCCTCGGTGCCGTCCGGGCTGACGAACCGGACGACGGTGTTGTCGCGCCCGGCCGAGTAGCGGAACTGCGACCAGTCCTGCGGGACCGAGACGCTGAACCCGAGCGGGTCCGGGTGCGGCACCCGCGGTGTGCGCTCGGTGGCGACGGTGACCGTGCTCAACGGCTCCTGCCCGGCCACGGCGCGGACCCCGGCGTAGCCGCCGGCGGCGCCGAACAGCACGATCAACGCGCCGCCGATGACCAGCGGGATACCGCCCAGCACGCCGACCCGGGGCGCCGGCGCCGCGGCGACCGGTGCGGGACGGGGGGCCGGTCGGGGCGCCTGCCGGACCGCCGGCGGCGGCCCCTGCCGGGCCGGGCCGAACCCGGTGCCGTGATCGGGCGGTGGGGGCCCGCCCGGGAAGCCGGCCGGAAGCGGGCCGGGGTCGGCGGACAGCGGTGCCGCGGCCGGGCCCTG